>NZ_JBJGYY010000015.1:0-117857 GCF_054050235.1 Geodermatophilus sp. SYSU D00696
CTCCGCTGCGCCCCCCGCCGACGAGAACCCGCCATCCCCACCCGCCCGGCCCCCCCCCCCCCCCACATCCCGACCAGCCGGCGGGACGGGCGCCGGCCCGGCGTGGGCGTGGGCGTGGGCGTGGGCTCAGCGCTCCTGGTCGGTGGGGCGGACGAGCACCTCGTTGACCGCGACGTGCGGCGGCTGGCTGACCACGTACACGATCGCGCGGGCGACGTCGGCGGCCTGCAGCGGTGTCATCCCGCCGACCATCCGCTGCGTCGCCGCCTTCGCCTCGGGCTGGGTGATGTGGTCGGTGAGCTCGGTGGCCACCGCGCCGGGTTCGACGAGGCTGACCCGGACGCCACGGGTGGTCACCTCCTGCCGCAGCGACTCGCTGAAGGCGTTCACCGCCCACTTGCTCGCGTTGTAGACACCCGCTCCCTTGCGGGCGGTGCGGCCGGCGACGCTGGAGACGTTCACGACGTCGCCCGAGCCCTGCTCGAGCATGCCGTCGATCGCCGCGTGGGTCAGGTACATCAGGCCCAGCACGTTGGTCGACAGCATCCGCCGCCAGTCCTCGACGTCGGCGCCGACGATGGTGCCCAGCAGCATCACCCCGGCGTTGTTGACCAGGACGTCGAGCCCGCCGAGCCCCTCGCGCGTGCGGTCGACGGCGTCCCGGCAGGCGGTCTCGTCGGTGACGTCGAGGTCGAGGGTGAGCACCCGGGCGCCGTCGTCGCGCAGCCTCCCGGCCAGCGCCTCCAGCCGGTCGGCGCGCCGCGCACCGATCGCGACGGCGGCGCCGGCCCGCGCGAGCGCCACGGCGGTGGCCTCGCCGATCCCCGACGACGCACCGGTCACCAGGGCGACCCTCCCGGACAGGGGCCGGCCGACGTCGGTCATGCGATCCTCCTCCCGCGCCGCCCGGTGCGGCGTCCCGGACAGCCTGCGCCCGCGCGGGGGATCCGGCAGCGCAGAACCGGACCGGTGGGCAGTCAGACGCGGAGGAGCACCCCGCGGCGCAGCAGCGCGGCGCAGACCGCCCACACGACCACGACCGACAGCACCGCGCGGAGCCAGGCGGCCGCGACCGCCCCGGTCACCGAGCTCAGCCAGGCGTCGACCGCGGGCTGGACCGCGTGCGCCAGGACCGCGCGGAACACGACCTCGGAGAACACGAACGCGACGATCGCGTTGGCGCCGAGCACCCCCAGCGGCCGGAACGGGCGCACGACGCCGCGCTCGTCGACCAGCCGGTGCACCACGGCCAGCGCGAGCAGCCCGATGCCGCCGGTGACCAGCACGAACGACGGCGACCACAGCCGCTTGTTCACCGGTACCACCGGGGCGAGCGCCAGCCCGGTGGCCAGCAGCGCGGCCCCGCCCGCCGAGAGCCGCGCCAGGGCCGCCCGCCCGCCGCCGGAGGCCAGCACGCGCCCGGCGAGCACGCCGAGGAAGACCGTGACGGCGCTGCCGAGGTAGGAGTGCGGCGTCTCGGCCGAGAACGGCAGGCCGAGCGCGGCGTCCACGGTGTGCCCCCACGACCGGTCGGGCGCGGCGCCGCCGGCGACGGTGGCCACGCCGAGGGCCACCAGCACCCCGGCCGCGGTGGCGACCTGCGCCGGACCCGGCAGCCGGAGCAGCAGCCAGCACAGCAGGTACGCGCCGGCGACGTGCCCGAGCACGCCCACCCCGACGGTGGCCGACCCGTGCTTCGCCGTGACCACCAGCCAGCCGAGCACGGTGAGCCGGACGACCCGGGCGAGCACCGGCCCGGGGCGGCCGGCCCGCCGGGAGAACGGGACCGAGACCCCCACCACCAGCAGGAAGACCGGGAAGACGACGTCGGCGACGTGCAACCCGTCCCACGCCGCGTGCTCCATCTGGTCCGGCATCGCGGTGCTGCCGCGGTTGTCGACCAGGAGCATCCCGATGACCGCGAGGCCGCGCAGCACGTCCACCCCGCGCAGCCGTGGCACCACCCGCAGCGGCGGCGCCCCGACCTCCCCGCGGGAGGCCCCCGGCCGGGTCGTCACCCCCTCACGCCAGGCCGCTCACTCCGGCGGCAGGACGACGCCGAAGCCGCAGACGGCCAGCCGCAGCAGCACCGGCCCGCCGCGCCGCAGGTCGGCCACCCGCGCGGCGGCGGCCGCCTCAAGCTGGGCCACCCGGCGGGCGTAGGCGTCGGGGCCGCGCAGCCGGGCGGCGTGCAGCGCCTCGGTGTTGGCCCACACCTTGCGCCGGGACTCCCGCAGCAGCGCGCGGGCGGCGGCCCGGTTGGCCCCGCCCATCAGGCGGTCCAGGGCGGTGCGCCGGCTCCCGCCCGCCTCCAGCGCCCGGTCCTCCTCGCTCACCCGCCCGGCGAGGACCTCGTCGATCCGCTCGTGGTCGCGCCGGCGGGAGTCGAGCAGCCGCGGGTCGGCGAAGTCGGCCGGACCGATGACCCGCACCAGCGACTGCGGCAGGTCGTAGTTGATGTGGGCGTTCATGCCCAGCAGCACGTGGCCCTCGGGCCGGGTCGCCGCGCCGGTGCCGAACGCCGCCCGCCACGGCGCCGGCGGGGTCGCCGGGTCGCGCCGGTGCGCCTCGAGGGCGTCGAGGTAGAGCCCGGCGAAGTCGACGTCCCAGGCGCTGACCCAGTCCGGGTCCTCGAAGCGCCCGTCGTCGATGGCCGCGCCGACGGCCTGCGTGGTGCGCAGGTAGGTACCGAGGAAGTGGCGGGCGGGGTCGCCGTCGGCGGTCAGCCCGTCGAGCACCCCCTGCATGCGGTCGATGAGCTCGTCCACCGGCGCGGTCACGACCGCGATGCTGCCCGGCGCGGACGGGCTCCGCAGGTCAGCGGTCGAGCAGGCCGGGGAGCCGCTCGAGCGCCGCGGTGAGCAGCGCGGGCAGGTCCTCGGCGGAGCCGGCCAGCCAGTCGGCCTGGGCCACCTCGAAGCAGGCGAGCGCGAGCTTCGCCAGGAGCAGCGCCTCGCCGGACGCGACGCCCCTGGCGGCCAGCCCCTCGGCGAGCGCGGCCTCCCAGCGCCGGTGCTTCGCGGCCGCGCGGGCGGCCAGCGCCGGCACGGTGCCGACCACCCGCTCCCGGGTGAGCAGCAGGTCCCGCAGCGGGGCCACCTGCTCGGCGATCGCCACGGCGGCGGCCCGCAGCGCCGTCCAGGGCGGCAGCTCCGGCGGCACCTCGGCGACGGCGACCGTGGCGGTGGCCGGCAGGTCGTCCTCGAGGCCGAAGAGCAGGTCCTCCTTGTCGGCGAACAGCCGGAACAGGGTGCTGCGCGAGACGTCGGCCGCCGCGGCGACCTGCTCGGTGCTGGTGGCCGCGTACCCCTGCTCCGCGAACAGCGCGACGGCCCGGCGGGTCACCTCGGCCCGCGCCTGGCGCGTGACTACCCGGCGTGGGCCCGGGCGACCTACCGCGGCCTCACCCCGCTGCTCGAGCGGATGCCGGGCGCACAGACACCCGAGCGCGCCGCGACCCAGCTCGCGGCGGTGGTGACCGACTCGGGTGGGACCAGTGGCCGCCACGTCGAGCGCGGCACCGAGGCGCCGTCGTCGCCGGAGAGCCTCGACCCCGGCCGGGCGCGCGAGCTGTGGGACGTCAGCGACGAACTCGTGGGGCTGTCACCCGCCGACCGGAGCGCCTAGACCAGGGCGTCGAACCCGTCGTCGGGCGGCAGCAGGCCCGCGTCGACCGGCGGCCGGTGCGGCTGGTCGAGCCCCCGCATGCGCGCCGCGTGCAGCGCCAGCAGCAGGTTCAGCCGCAGCGTCGGGTCGGTCGTGAAGGGACCCAGCAGCCGCTCCAGCTTGCCGATCCGGTAGCGCATCGTGTTGTAGTGGAAGTGCAGCCGGCGGGCGGACTCGGCCACGTTGAGGTTGGTCTCCAGCAGCACCCGCAGCGTCTCGCGCAGGTCGGCGGAGTCGGGGTCGCCGGCATCAGCCAGCGAGCCGAGCACCTCGTCGACGTAGGACCGCAGCTCCGTGCTGTCGGGGATGAGCGACAGCAGCCGGAAGACACCGAGCTGGTCGAAGTGCGTGACGGTGGCCGGGCCGTGGATCTCCTGGCCGACGCCGAGCGCCCGCTGCGCCTGCTGGTATGCCTCGCCCAGGGCCGACAGTGACTCCGCCGGCCGACCGATGCCGGTGGCCAGCACACGGCCCACCCGCCGGACCCGGGCGTTGACCCGGCTGGTCACGGCCGTCACCAGGGCGGTGATCTCCTCGGGCGTGCGGCCGTCGAGCGGCAGCACCGTGACGATCTCGGTCGACAGGCCCGCCACCGCGGCGCCGGTCACCTCCGACTCCAGCGCCATCCGCCAGCCGTCGGCCAGCCGGTCGAGGACGTCGAGGGCGCGGGTCGGGTCGGCGGCGGGGTCGGCGGCGGTCTCGGTGGCGGTCACCAGGACCACGACCGGCCCGTCGAGCCGCCAGCCGAACGACCGGGTCTGCGCCAGCGCCCGCTCGGTGTGCCGCAGCGACCCGGCGACCAGCCGGCGCACCAGGTCGCCCTGGAAGCGCAGCTCCACCGAGTGCACGGCCTGCTGCCGGATGACCGACAGCGCCGAGACGACGGCGGCGCGCTCGAGGACACCGCCGGCGCCGACCACCATCTGACCGCTGCGGTGCACCGCCACCAGCCAGCCGTGCCGGTGCTCGCCGGCCATGATCGGCGCGACGGCGTACTCCCCCACCCCGCCGGGCAGCTCGTGGTGGCCGGGCACGAGCAGGATCCCGTCGGCCGGGGACAGGTCGGCGTCGGCGAGCACGTCGGCCGGGGTGACGACGGTCTGGTCGGCGCGCACGCCCGAGAGCCGGTGGGCCGGGGCCATCATCGCCAGCTCGTCCTCGGCCTCGGCGTCGAGCAGCCACAGCCAGTCGCTGATCTCGGCGACGTCCTCGGGCGGCCCGGCGGTGGTGACGATCTCGCGGTCGGGACCGAGCCCGAGCACCGCGGCGCCCTCGAGGTAGGTGGCCAGCCGGTCGGTGACCTCGGCCAGGCCGCCGCCGCTGAGCGCGACGTCGATGAACTGGTCGTGCATGCGGGCCGAGAGGGTGAGCGCCTCGCCCTGCTTGCGCACGACCGCGCCCAGCACCTCCGACACCGCCTCGTCCATGCGCACGGTCGGCGGCAGCGCGAGCACCGGCAGCCCCCGCCGGTCGGACTCGGCGAGCACCTCGGCGGGCACGGCGGGCGGGCCCTCGGTCCGGCGGTAGGCCAGCGCGGCGGTGCCCAGGTGGTCGAGCCGGTCGACCAGCGCCCGGCAGTCGGCGGGGTCGGCGGGGGGCAGCCGGGCGCCCAGGACGACGACCACGTCGGCGCCGGCGGTGGCCAGTGGCGCCGCGGGGTCGTCGACGACCATGTGCCGCACGAGGCGGTCCAGGCCCGAACGGCCGGCGACGACCTCGACCCCGGCCAGGCGGGGCAGCCGCAGCGCCTCGGCGACCCGCAGGCCCACGCGGTCGCGCCACTCGTTCCGCGGGGTCGCCGACCGCGCCGCGCCCGCCGTCTGCCATCCCCGGTGGAACGACATGGGTGCGGTGGGGTAGGACCCTGAGGTCATCGAGACCTCACCCTGCGTCACGACTCGCCCTCCTAATGGGCCTGTGGCGTTCTCGAGTTGCTGGAACCTGGCAGGTGTGCCTGGACGGCACCCCCCATTCTTGGTCACATTCGCCATACGAGGACGTGCGACGCGCCGCTTAGCTTCGAAGCCGGCCAGTTCCCGTCCGCTGGATGGTAGGCGGTCGCCGCACGCGGTGCCCTCCCCCCTCCTCCGGACGGGACCGGCCCCGTGGGGGACCCGAGCGGAGGGTCGCTCCCATTGTCCCGACGGGGAAGGACACAGCGGATGCGCACCATCGACCACACCAGCAGCGGGAACGGCAGCGGCACCACGGGGATGGGACGGGCGGCCCGCGCCGGCGTCCCGGTGATCCCCCTCCCGCGCGCCTCGGTCCAGGAGACGCTGCGCACCGCGCCGCCGGCCCGCGCCGCCTCCGCCGTCCCGTCCTCGGCCAGCACCGGCGTCGCCGACCTGCTCCGCGGCCCGGTGCGCCCGGCCCGCGTGCTGATGAGCGCCCCGGCGGCGGTGTACCTGCAGGTCCCCACCGACCGCGGCAGCGACGTCGTCGGGGTCCTGACCAGTGACGCCGCCCGGCTCCCCCTCGGCTGCATCCTGTTCCGCCCGAGCAACGGCCGGCCCCTGGCCGCCCTGCCCAGCGGCGCCCCCGCCGAGGTGGGCGGCGGGCGGATCGTCGTCGGCGACCTCGTGGTCCGCGCCGCGGCGTGGTGGGACCCGCGGCCGCGGCTGCCCAGCGCCCGCCCGGCGCTGCTCCCCGAGGGCGTGCGCCAGCTGCGCAGCACCCTCTACGGCGAGGGCGTGCCGCACAGCGCGTTCACGCTGCCGGGCCTGCCCGCCGGTCCCGGTGGTCCGCTCGCGGCGCTGCGCGGCGCGGTCCGCCGTGCCGACCTCGACGCCGCGCTGCGCACCGCGGCCCGGCTGATCGGCCTCGGCCCCGGCCTGACCCCGGCCGGCGACGACGTCATGGCCGGCACGATGGCCGGGCTGGTCCTCCTCGGGCACCCGTCCGCCGAGCGCTTCGCCGCCGGCGTCTACTCGCTGGCCGCCGGCCGCACCACGGAGCTCTCGCGGGCGCTGCTGCGGCACGCGGCGGCCGGGCGGGTCAGCGGCGAGTACGCCGCGGTCCTGCAGGGCCTGGTCGGTGAGCGGCCGCTCGGCCCGGCGATCCAGGGCCTGCTGGCCACCGGCTCGACCAGCGGCCGGGCGATGGCGCTGGGCCTGTGCACCGCGATCGACCTGGTCGACCGGACCACCCGCGTGCGCTGACCGAAGGTCCGACGGCGGCCCCCTCCCCACCCGGGGAGGGGGCCGCTGCCGTGTGGCGGCCCTCCCGTGCTCCGAGGGTGTGCGCGGGCGCCGGGTTCCCGGCCCCGGAGTGCGGCCTCGGCGCACACCCTGCCCGCTCGCCTCAGCCGGGCAGCTCGTCGACGCCGACCGGGCCGGGCAGCAGCGGGCCCAGGCCGTCCCACTGCTCGATCAGGCAGCCGTCGGTCCGCGACAGCGCGACGTCGACCGGGGCGCCGTCCCAGCTGCCGGTGACCCGGGCGGTCTGCGGCCCGCCGTAGACCTCGGTGCACGCGACGTCGGCCGGCAGCGGCGCGAACGGGTCCTCGAGACCGGCCAGGTGCGCGCACGCGGCGCCCGGGTCGGGGTGGTCGCCGCCGGGGGTCTCCCCGCACGTGAGCGTGTACCGCTCGGCGGTGCCGCCGTCACCGGGGTCGACCTCGACGACCAGCTCGTCACCCGGCGGCGCGGTCGCCGTGCCGGGGCCGGAGGTCCCGCTCCCCCGCTCGGCGCACCCGGCCAGCGCCACGAGCGCCACCGCGAGCACGAGGGTGCGCACGGCGTCAGAGGCGGCAGGCGTGGATGCTGGTGACCAGGATGGCGCGGGCGCCGACGTCCCAGAGCTCGTCCATGACCCGGTTGGTGTCGGTCTGCCGCACCATCGCGCGCACCGCCGACCAGCCCTCGGTCTGCAGCGGGCTGACCGTGGGCCCCTCGAGACCCGGCGTGAGCGCGGTGGCCCGCGCGAGCAGCTCGTTGGGGCAGTCGTACTCGAGCATCACGTACTGACGGGCGACCAGGACCCCGCGCAGCCGGCGCCGCAGCTGGGCGACGGCGGGGATCTCCCCGGCGCCCTCCCGGCCCACGAGCACCGCCTCGCTGGTCAGCAGCGGCTCGCCGATGATCCGCAGGCCCGCGGCGCGCAGCGTCGTCCCGGTCTCGACGACGTCGCAGACCGCGTCGGCCACCCCGAGCCGGCAGGCGGTCTCCACCGCGCCGTCGAGCTTCACCACGCCGGCCTTGATGCCCTGCTCCTCCAGGTGGTGCTGCAGGAGCACGGGGTAGGCGGTGGCGATCCGCCGGCCGGCCAGCTGCTCGACCGAGTCGATGCCCGACTCCACGGGGCTGGCGAAGCGGAAGGAGGACCGGCCGAAGCCCAGCGGCATGACCTCGACCGCGGCCGGGCCCTCGCCGTCGACCGGGGTGGTCTCCAGCAGCATGTCGCGGCCGGTGATGCCGACGTCGAGCGTGCCGGAGGCGACGTAGACGGCGATGTCGCGCGGGCGCAGGTAGAAGAACTCGGTGTCGCTGTCGGGGTCGTAGACCGCGAGGTCCTTGGTGCTGCGCCGCTGGCGGTAGCCGCTCTCGGCGAGCATCGCGGCCGCGGGCTCGCTGAGGACGCCCTTGTTGGGCACGGCGACTCGCAGCACGGCGGTTCTCCTGTGGGGGTCGGTTCAGAGGTGGGTGTAGACGTCGTCGAGGGTCAGCCCGCGGGCCAGCATGAGGACCTGCACCCGGTAGAGCAGCTGGCTGATCTCCTCCGCCGTCCGCTCGGGGCCCTCGTGCTCGGCGGCCATCCAGGACTCCGCCGCCTCCTCGACCACCTTCTTGCCCGCGGCGTGCACGCCGTCGCGGACGGCGGTGACCGTGCCCGAGGCGGGATCACCGGCGGCGACCTTGGCCGACAGCTCGGCGAACAGGTCGTCGAAGCGCTTCACGCCAGCCCCTGCCCGACGGCCGGGGTGACCTGGAAGCCGGTGGTGTGCCGCGGGGTCCTCAGCTCGCGGAGGGTCAGCGCGGTGGCCAGGGCGGCGATCGCGGCCTCCCAGCCCTTGTCCTCCGCCGAGCCGGGCAGGCCCGCGCGGTCGCGCGCCTGCTGCTCGGTGTCGCAGGTCAGCACGCCGTTGCCGACGGGCTTGCCGGCGTCGAGCGCGACCCGGGTCAGGCCCGCGGTGACCGCGTCGCAGACGTACTCGAAGTGCGGCGTGCCGCCTCGGACGACCACCCCGAGCGCGACGACGGCGTCGTGCCGCTCGGCCAGCGCCTGGGCGACCACCGGCAGCTCGACGGCACCGGGCGCGCGGACGACGGTCGGCTCGGCGATGCCGCTGGCCCGCGCCGCCGCCACCGCGCGGGCCAGCAGGCTGTCGGTGAGCTCGGCGTGCCAGGTGGTGGCCACGATGCCCAGGGAGAGCCCGGCGGCGTCGACCGCTCCGGCCTCGGGGCGCCCCTCACCACTCACAGCCGCTGCTCCGTCTGCCCCCGGGGCACGTCGGCGCTGCTCGCCGCGCCGCCGACGGGGACGTCGGCCGGACCGGACTCGGTCTCGGGCTCGATGATGTCGAGCAGGTGCCCCATCCGGTCGCGCTTGGTGCGCAGGTAGGACAGGTTCTCGGCGGTGACGTGGCTGGGCAGCGGCACGCGGCCGGTGATCCGGAGCCCGTAGCCCTCGAGGCCGGCCCGCTTGGCCGGGTTGTTGGTCAGCAGCCGCATGGTGTGCACGCCGAGGTCGACGAGGATCTGCGCGCCGGTGCCGTAGTCGCGGGCGTCGGCGGGCAGGCCCAGGTCGAGGTTGGCGTCGACGGTGTCCACGCCGGCGTCCTGCAGCTGGTAGGCCTGCAGCTTGTGCAGCAGGCCGATCCCCCGGCCCTCGTGCCCGCGGATGTAGAGCACGACGCCGCGACCCTCCTGGGCGACGGCGGCCAGCGCGGCCTGCAGCTGCGGGCCGCAGTCGCAGCGCAGCGAGCCGAACACGTCGCCGGTGAGGCACTCGGAGTGCACCCGGACCAGCACGTCCTCGCCGTCACCGACCTCGCCGTAGACGAAGGCGACGTGCTCGCGGTCGTCGTAGGAGCTGCGGTAGCCGACGGCGGTGAAGGTGCCCGGTCCCAGCGGCACGGTGGCCTCGGCGACCCGCTCGACGAGCTTGTCGAACCGCTTGCGGTAGGCGATCAGGTCGGCGATCGAGATCAGGCACAGGTCGTGCTCGTCGGCGAAGACCCGCAGCTCCTCGGCGCGCGCCATGCCGGTCGGGTCCTTCTCGCTGACCAGCTCGCACAGCGTCCCGGAGGGCCGCAGCCCGGCGAGGACGGCGAGGTCGACGGCGGCCTCGGTGTGCCCGGGCCGGCGCAGCACGCCGCCGTCCTTCGCGCGCAGCGGCACGATGTGGCCGGGGCGGGCGAGGTCGGCCGAGGAGGTCCCGGCGTCGGCGAGCAGCCGGATGGTGTGCGCCCGGTCGGCCGCCGAGATGCCGGTGGTCACACCCTCGCGGGCGTCGACGGTCACGGTGTAGGCGGTGCCGCGGCGGTCCTGGTTGACCCGGAACATCGGCGGCAGGTCGAGCCGGTCGGCGTCGGCCTCGGTCACCGAGACGCAGATGTAGCCCGAGGTGTAGCGGACCATGAACGCCACCAGCTCCGGGGTGACGAGCTCGGAGGCGAAGATGAGGTCGCCCTCGTTCTCCCGGTCCTCGTCGTCGATGACCACGACGGGGCGGCCGTCCTTGATCGCGGCGATGGCGCTCTCGACGGTGTCCAGGCGGACCGTGCCGGTCATCGGCGGGCTCCCAGCAGGCGTTCCACGTACTTGGCGATCACGTCGACCTCCAGGTTGACCGGGTCCCCCGGGGCGCGGCCGCCCAGCGTGGTCTCGCGCAGGGTGGCGGGGATGAGGCTGACCTCGAACCACGGCTCGGGGTCGTCGGCCGCGCTGAGGGCGCTGACCGTCAGGGAGACGCCGTCGACGGTGATCGAGCCCTTCTCGACGACGTAACGGGCCAGCTGCGGGGGCAGCGACACCCGCACGACGTCCCAGTGCTCGCTCGGCGAGCGGGACAGCACGGTGCCGACGCCGTCGACGTGACCCTGCACGACGTGCCCGCCGAGGCGGCCGGAGGCGCTGACCGCCCGCTCGAGGTTGACCGGGTCGCCGCCGCCCAGGCCCCCGAGGCTGCTGCGCCGGAGGGTCTCGGCCATGACGTCGGTGGACCACACCGCCGTCCCGTCGCCGTCGGGCTCGACGCCGGTGACGGTCAGGCAGACGCCGTTGACCGCGATCGAGTCGCCCAGGGAGACGTCCTCGAGCACCCGGCGGGCGCGGATGCGCAGCACCGCGGCGTCGGCGGAGTCCTCGCGCACGACGAGGGTGCCGACCTCCTCGACGATGCCTGTGAACACCCTCAGTCCCTCCTGTCCGCGTACCGCTCGTCCCCAGTGTGCCGGGTGGGCCGCAGGCGGAGCGCCACGTCCCCGCCCAGCACGGTGACCTCGCGCACCTCGAGGGGGAGCGCCGCGCCGATCGTGCTGATTCCCAGGTCCCCCACGAGGGAGGGCCCGGCGCCGAGCAGCTTCGGGGCGAGGTGCACGACCGCCTCGTCGACCAGCCCGGCACGGAGGAAGGCGGCGGCGAGGGTCGGCCCGCCCTCGAGCAGGACCCGTCGGACGTCGCGGTCGAACAGCTCGGCGAGCAGCTCGGCGGGGCCCGCGGCGCGGCTGACGTGGGTGGGCGCGGCGCCGTCGAGGACCCGGGCGGTCGCGGGCAGCCGGCCGCGCCGGTCGTGCACCACGCGCAGCGGCTGGCGGGCGGCGTCGCGGCCCTCGGCGTCGCGGACGGTGAGCTGCGGGTCGTCGGCCAGGGCGGTGCCCGACCCGACGACGACGGCGTCGCAGGTGGCGCGCAGCGCGTGGACCGCGGCCCGGGCGACCGGCCCGGTGATCCAGCGGCTGGTGCCGTCGGCGGCGGCGACCCGCCCGTCGAGGGTGGCCCCCACCTTCCAGACCACGAACGGCCGGGACTCGCGGACGCCGGTGAGCCACGCGGCCAGCGCGCCGTCCTCGGCGGCCTCCCGCTCCACGCCCAGCTCGACGTCGACCCCGCCGGCCCGCAGCCGGTCGGCCCCGCCGACGGCGAGCCGGGTGGGCTCCGGGACCGCGACGACGACGCGCGCGACCCCGGCGGCGAGCAGCGCGTCGGCGCACGGCCCGGTGCGGCCGGTGTGCGCGCACGGCTCGAGGGTGACGACGGCGGTGCCGCCGCGGGCGCGCTCCCCGGCCTGCGCCAGCGCGTGCACCTCCGCGTGCGGCCCGCCGGGCGGCGAGGTGGCCCCCTCCCCCACGACCGCGCCGTCGGCGTCGAGGACCACCGCGCCGACGGGCGGGTTGGGGCTGGTGGTGCCGAGGACCGACCGCCCGAGCTCGCGCGCCCGGGCCATGGCGGCTCGTTCCCGGGGACTCACCCGACGACGGCCGCGGCGGCCCGGTCGCGCAGCGCGGCGATGGCCCGGGCGGGGTCGTCGGCGCCGTAGACGGCCGAGCCCGCGACGAAGACGTCGGCGCCGGCCTCGGCGGCCCGCTCGATGGTGTCGGCGTTGATGCCGCCGTCGACCTCGACCAGCAGCCGCAGGTGGCCGGTGTCGACCAGCTCGCGGGCGCGGCGCACCTTGGGCAGCACGTCGGCGATGAAGGCCTGGCCGCCGAAGCCGGGCTCGACGGTCATGACCAGCAGCGTGTCGAAGTCGCGGAGGACCTCCTCGTACCGCTCCAGCGGCGTGCCTGGCTTCACGGCCAGGCCGGCCAGTGCCCCGGCGGCGCGGATGTCGCGGGCGACGTCGCGGGGGTCGCCGGTGCAGGCCTCGGCGTGCACGGTGACGTTGCGGGCGCCGACCTCGGCGTAGCCCGGGGCCCAGCGCTCGGGCGCCTCGATCATGAGGTGGCAGTCCAGCGGCACCGGGCTGACCTTCTGGATCGCCTCGACCACCGGCCGGCCGAGCGTCAGGTTGGGCACGAAGTGGGCGTCCATGACGTCGACGTGCAGCCAGTCGGCGTCGGCCACCCGGGCCACCTCGTCGGCCAGCCGGGCGAAGTCCGCGGACAGCAGGCTGGGGGCGATCATCGGGGTGCGGGCCACGTCGTCCGAGTCTAGGTGCGGCGTGATCAGCGCCGTCCGGCGACGGACCACGGCCTCCCCGGACCCGCGGGTCTCGAAATGTAACCGTCCGATAACGCCGGGTGGACTGCACCACAGCCGTTACCTACGGTCAGCCCGGGTTGTCACAGAGTGATATCGGTGGAACCGCACCGGTTGACGGCAGCCCTCAGCCGACTACGGGAGACGGTCCTTGAAGAAGAGAGTTCTTCCCCTGGTCGTGGGTGCCGCGCTGGTCGCGGCGATGCCCGCGACCGCCAACGCGGCCCCGCCACCGGAGGAGCCCGCCGCGGCGCCCGACCGGGCGCACGACCTGCCCAACCCGCTGGGTGACAAGCAGCGGGAGCTGCGTGAGCAGGCCCTCGAGGAGGTCCTGTCCGGCGAGGCCACGCCGCGCGGCGACAACAAGGTCGTCGAGGTCGCCCGGGGCCAGTACGTCGAGCTCGCCCAGACCGACAGCGACGCGATCTGGACCGTCCTCGGCGAGTTCGGCGACCTGCCGCACAACCAGATCCCGCGGCCGGACCGCAGCGTGGACAACACCACGATCTGGACCGAGGACTTCTCGCAGCCCTACTTCGACCGGCTGCTCTACAGCTCCGAGGCCGGGGTCAACTCGGTCGCCAACTTCTACGAGGAGCTGTCCTCGGGCCGCTACACCGTCACCGGCGAGGTCGAGGACTGGGTCACCGTCGACGACCACGACGCGTCCTACTACGGCGAGGGCGACGACGGCCGCCGCCCGTGGGAGTTCGTCAACGAGTCGGTCAACACCTGGTACGCCGACCAGCTGGCGGCCGGGAAGACCGCCGCGGAGATCGACGAGTACCTGTCCCAGTTCGACGTGTGGGACCGCTACGACCACGACTCCGACGGCGACTTCGACGAGGCCGACGGCTACATCGACCACTTCCAGGCCGTGCACGCGGGCATGGGCGAGGAGGTCGGCGGCGGCGCCCTCGGCGCGGACGCCATCTGGAGCCACCGCTGGTACAACCAGACCACCCGGGTCGGGGCCGGCGGCCCGACCGTGGACGGCGGGACCAACCCGCTCGGCGGCACGCAGGTCGGCCAGTCGAGCTACTGGATCGGCGACTACACGATCGAGCCCGAGAACGGCGGCGTCGGCGTCTTCGCCCACGAGTTCGGCCACGACCTCGGCCTGCCCGACCTCTACGACACCTCCGGCAACAGCGGCGGCGCGGAGAACAGCACCGGCTTCTGGTCGCTGATGTCCTCCGGCTCCTACGGCAACAGCGGTGAGCCCGCGGACGGCATCGGCACGCGGCCCACCCACATGGGCGCCTGGGAGAAGCTCCAGCTGGGCTGGCTGGACTACGAGGTGGTGCGGCCCGGCGCCACGGCCAACGTGCGGCTCGGCCCGTCCACCGCGACCACCAGGCAGGCGCAGGCGCTCGTCGTCCTGCTGCCCGACCGCGAGGTCACCACGGACATCGGGGACCCCTACGAGGGCGCGGACTTCTGGTACTCGGGCCAGGGCGACGACCTCGACCACACCATGCTGACCGCCAAGCCGGCCGGCGCGACGACGCTGACGGCGCAGGTCCGCTACCAGATCGAGCAGGACTGGGACTACGCCTACGCCGGGTACGTGCAGAACGGCACCTTCACGCCGCTGCCGACCAGCCGGTCGACGACCACCGACCCGAACGGCCAGAACGCCGGCCACGGCATCACCGGCAGCACCGGCGGCCAGTGGGTGGACCTCACCGCCGACGTCAGCGCGGTCCCGGACGGTGCCCAGGTCGGGTTCCGCTACTGGACCGACGGCGCCGCCGTCGAGCCCGGCCTGCAGGTGGACGCCGTCGCCCTCGGCGGCACCCCGGTGACCGACTGGACCCTCGACGGGTTCACCGTCACCACCGGCACGGCGACCGAGCGGTTCTTCAACGCCTACCTCGCCGAGAACCGCACCTACACCGGCTACGACGCCGGTCTGCGCACCGGCCCGTACAACTTCGGCGACCCGGCGCGCGCGGACTGGGCCGAGCGGCTGCCCTACCAGGACGGCCTGCTGATCAGCTACTGGAACACCCAGTACGAGGACAACAACGTCGGCGCCCACCCGGGTGGCGGGCTGGTCCTGCCGGTCGACGCCCACCCCGGGCTGCTGTACGAGCCCACCGACGACGAGGGGACGAACCGCAGCGACGGCGAGAGCTGGCGGCCGCGGATCCAGTCCTACGACTCGACCTTCGGGCGGCAGGCGACGGACCGGATCACGCTGCACGACCCGGACACCGGGGCGGCCGGCACCTACGGCGGGCTGCCCGCCGTGCCGACCTTCGACGACACGCAGGACTGGTACGTGGCGCCGGGTGAGCAGCCCGACGCCAACGGCTGGGCCGGCGTGGACGTCCCGGAGACCGGCACCCGGATCACCGTGGTGAGCACGGGCGCGCAGGACACCTTCATGCAGGTGCGGGTGAACTGACCCGCAGGCCCAGGACGGCCCCCCGGCGCACGCCGGGGGGCCGTTCGGCGTCCGGGCGGGTGCTCAGCCGCGGTCGGGCAGGGCGTTCCACTCCGCCCAGGTCAGGTCGCGCCCGACGTACCGCGGCGCGCGCAGCGGCCACCGCTCGGCCAGCCAGCGCGGCACGAACTCGTCCAGGGCCCGCTCCACGTCGGAGCCGACCAGCCGGTCGACCACCCACCACGACACCTCGGCGTCGGCGTCCCCGGCCTTGCTCGGGGGATCGATGTAGAGGCAGCCGAGCAGCTCGGCCTCGTCGTCCTCGAACAGGCCGTACAGGAAGCTCTCGTGGGCCTCGATCTCCCGCTCGTGGTGGGCGAGGTCCTCCCGGTCGGCCTCGATCGTCATGTGCGCCGGGGGCCAGCCCCATGCCTCGCCGTAGATGCTCCACAGCCGCTCGCGGGAGCCCATCACGGCGGGGAAGTCGATCTCGGTGTCGGCCGGGCCCATGGGCCGCAGGTGCTGCCCGGTGGGCAGGTCCGCGCGCAGCGGGTGGACGAAGTCGTCGGGGAGCCAGGGCTTCGCGGGCGAGGTCACGGCGGGGCAGGGTAGGCGACCGACGCCGTCCGCGGTGGGTGCACGCAGCGCGACCGCGGCCGCTCGGTGGCGGCGGTGCGTGCATGAACCGCCGCCACGGCGGGCCCCGGGCGGTCAGCGGGTGCGGCGCAGCAGGGCCAGGAACATCGCGTCGGTGCCGTGCCGGTGCGGCCACAGCTGGCCGTAGCGGCCCCGCTCGACGCCGGGGACCCCGGGGAACAGCGGCGCCACGGGCAGCACCTCGACGTCGCCGCGCGCGGCGGCGGCGTCGGCGACCGCGACGGTCTCCGCGGCGTGCGGCGAGCAGGTCACGTAGGCCACGACCCCGCCCGGCCGCACGGAGGCCAGCGCGCCGTCGAGCAGCGCCGTCTGCAGGTCGACCAGCGGGGCGACGTCGTCGGCCGTGCGGCGCCAGCGCACCTCCGGCCGCCGGCGCAGCGCGCCCAGCCCGGTGCACGGCGCGTCGAGCAGCACCCGGTCGAACGAGCCCGGCGCCCACGGCGGCTGCCGCCCGTCGGCCACGAGCACCTCGACGTCGTCCTCCCCCGCCAGCGCCCCGCGGACCAGCTCGGCGCGGTGCGGCGCGCGGTCGGCGGCGGTGAGGTGCACCCCGGCCGGGCGGACGGCGGCCAGCAGGCCGGCCTTGCCGCCGGGGCCGGCGCAGACGTCGAGCCAGCGCGCGTCGGGGCCCTCCAGCGGCGCGCGGGCCAGCAGCAGGGCGGCGAGCTGGCTGCCCTCGTCCTGCACCGCCGCCGCGCCCGCGCGCACCGACGGCAGCCGCCCGGGGTCTCCCCCGCCGAGGCGCACCGCGTACGGCGACCAGGGACCCGGCGTCCCGCCGGACTCCTCGGCGAGGGCGTCGCGGGCCACCCGGCGGGCGACCAGGTGCACCTCGGGGGCGGCGTCGTCGGCGAGCAGGGCGTCCTCGAGCTCGGCGCCGCCGCCGAGGGCCTCCCGCCAGGCAGCCACGATCCACGCGGGGTGGTCGGTGGCCAGGCCCAGCCGGCGATCGCCGTCGGCGTCCAGCCGGGCCAGCCACGCGGCCCGGTCCCCGCCCGCCGCTACCCTCCGCAGCACGGCGTTGGCCAGCCCCGAGGGCCCGGCGCCGACGATCGCGCGCACCAGGTCGACGGTGGTGGCGACGGCGGCGTGGGCGGGCACCCGGAGGTCGACCACCTGGTAGGCCCCCAGCCGCAGGAGGTCGAGCAGGCGGCGGTCGAGCTCGGCGAGCGGGCGGTCGACCACCTGCTCGAGGACGGCGTCGAGGGTGCCCTGCGCCCGCAGCGTCCCGTAGGCGAGCTGGGTGGCGAAGGCGGCGTCGCGCGGCTCGAGGTCGCGCTCGCGCAGCAGCTGGGGCAGCAGCAGGTTGGCGTAGGCGTCCCGGCCGGAGACGCCGTCGAGGACGTCGTAGGCGGTCAGCCGGGCACCGTCGAGGGGCGGGCGGCGGGGCGGGCGGCGGTCCCGGCGCCCTCCGCGCGGGCCGGCCGGGCGGCGGGGCGGGCCGGTCACGTCCCGAACCGCTCGCCCGGCGCCGGGCGGGCGCCGCGCGCCCAGTCGGCGGCCGGCTGCAGCCGCTTGCCGGCCGGCTGCACCTCCCCCAGCCGGACCGACCCGCGGCCGGTGCCGACGACGACGCCGCCCGGGCCGACCGACAGCTCACCAGGCGCCAGCGCCAGCGCCGTCGGCAGCGGCTCGACCGGCCCGAGGCGGAAGCGGCCGCCGCGCCAGGTGGTCCACGCGCCCGGTGCCGGGGTCACCCCGCGCACCCGGCGGTCGACGACGTGCGCCGGCAGGTCCCAGTCGACGCGGGCGTCGGCGGGCTCGAGCCGCGGAGCCAGGCTGACGCCCTCGGCCGGCTGGGGCCGCGGCTCGAGCGTGCCGGTGGCGATGCCGTCGAGGGTGGCCACCAGCAGCCGGGCGCCGCTGACCGCGAGGCGGCCCAGCAGGTCGCCGGCGGTGTCGCGGGGGCCGATCTCCTCGGTGACCACGCCGTACACCGGCCCGGTGTCGAGGCCCTGCTCGAGCCGGAAGGTGCACGCGCCGGTGACCTCGTCGCCGGCCATGACCGCGTGCTGCACGGGCGCCGCGCCGCGCCAGGCCGGCAACAGGGAGAAGTGCAGGTTGACCCAGCCGTGCGCGGGCAGGTCGAGCGCGGCGGGCGGGACCAGCGCGCCGTAGGCCACCACCGGAGCACAGTCGACGGCGAGGTCGGCCAGCCGCGTCAGGAACTCCGGCTCGCGCGGCGAGCGGGGCTGCAGCACCGGCAGGCCGGCGGCGTCGGCGCGCTCGGCCACCGGGGAACGGCTCACCTTCCGGCCGCGGCCGGAGCGGGCGTCGGGCCGGGTCAGCACGGCGACCACCTCGTGGTCGGAGGCCAGCAGCGCCTCCAGCGAGGGGACGGCGGCCTCGGGCGTCCCGGCGAACAGGAGCCTCAGTGGGGGCTCACCTCCACCCGCGGCACCCAGGCGGCCATGCCGGCCCACTCCGCCTCGGCCAGCGCGGCCAGGGCGGCGGCCCGCGCCCCGGGGTCGAGCCGGTCGACGAAGACGACGCCGTCGAGGTGGTCGACCTCGTGCTGCACCGCGCGGGCGAGCAGGTGCGAGCCCTCCACCCGCACCGGGTCGCCGTGCTGGTTCCAGCCGGTGGCGACCACGTGCAGGTGGCGGCGGCAGTCGAAGCGGTAGCCGGGGATGGACAGGCACCCCTCGGGCTCCTCCTCGGTCTCGTCGCCGACGAGGTCGACCGAGGGGTTGACCAGGTGCCCGACCTCGCCGTCGACGTGCCAGGTGAACACCCGCAGGCCCACCCCGATCTGCGGTGCGGCCAGGCCCGCGCCCCCGGCGGCGTGCATGGTCTCGGTCAGGTCGGTGACCAGGCGGCGCAGGTCGGCGTCGAAGTCGACGACGGGGGCCGCGGGCCGGTGCAGGACCGGGTCGCCGAGCAGCCGGATGGGGGTGACGCTCACCGGTCGATCGTAGGTGGGGCCGTCCCGTGCACGTCCGCGGAGTTGCCCGTGCGCACTTCCGCGGAGGTGCACTTCCGCGGACGTGCACGCGTCGGGTTCTGCTCGCGGGCGGATCCCGGACGGGGCTCGCGCTGCCGAGTGAACCGTCGTCGCGGCTCTCCACGGCGTGTCGGCGCGTGTCGCCGGCCGCAACTGCCCACTCGGGGGCGCGGACCGAGGGGCGGGAACAGCCTCCCTCAGACCAGCTCGAGCGGGTCGAGCTGGACCCGCACGTGCTCGCTCGCCTTGCGGGCGCTGCGGACGCCCTGGACCTCGGCCAGCGCGGTCGCCAGCGCGGTGCCCTCGCCGCGCGGCACCCGCACCAGGTAGCGCTCCCGCTCGCCCTCCTGCCCCGGCCGCGGCGGCTCGGGGACGGGGCCGAGCAGGTCGGCGTCGGCGGGCAGCCGGGCGGCGTCGAGGAACTCCGCCAGCGCCGCCGGGGACCCCGACAGCGCGGCCATCCGGGTGGCCGGCGGGAAGCCGAGCGCGCGGCGGTCGGCCAGCTCCCGCGCCGCCAGCCAGCCCGGGTCCCAGCGCACCAGCGCCTGGACGACGGGGTGCGCGCCGTCGGCGGCGACGACGACCGTGCCGGAGGAGCGCACCAGGGTGGCCGCGTTCATCCAGCGGCGCAGGGTCTCCTCGCCGGCCCGCAGGTCGGCCCGGCCCAGCAGCGCCCACGAGTCGAGCAGCAGCGCCGCGCCGTAGCCGCCCTCGGCCACCGGCTCCGCGCCGGGGGTGGCCACGACCAGCGCCGGCCCCGCGGGCACCGCGGCGAGCACGCCCGACCCGCGCCCGGACACCCGCACCGCGGCGCCCGGGAACGCCCGGCCCAGCTCCTCGGCGGTCCGCGCCGCGCCGACGACGGAGGCGCGCAGCTTGGTGCCGTGGCAGTGCGGGCAGTCGAAGGTGGTCGCCGGGCGGGCGCACCAGCGGCAGGCGGGGATGCGCGAGCCGCCCGGCCCGGGGGTGGGCGCGATGCCGAGCGGGCCGGAGCACACCGCGCAGCGGGCCGGGGCGCGGCAGCGGTCGCACGAGAGCCCCGGGGCGTACCCGGCGCGCGGCACCTGCACGAGCACCGGGGCGCCGTCGGCCAGCGCCTGGCGGGCCACCCGGTGGGCGAGGCTGGGCAGCCGGGCGGTGCGGGCGGCGGGGTCGCGGGCCAGCTCGGAGTCCTCGCCCAGCGCCTGGACCCGCGGGGCGGCCGCGCGCAGGGTGGCGCGGTCGGCGGCCAGCTCGTGCGCCCAGCCGCTCTCGACCAGCAGCGCGGCCTCGGCGGTGCGTGCGGTGGCCGCGACGACGGCCGCGCACGAGGCCAGGTGGGCGCGGTGCACGAGCACGTCGCGGGCGTGCGCGTAGGGCGCCCGGGGCTCGGCGTGCAGGTCGTCGCCGTCGTCCCAGACGGCCACCAGGCCGAGGTCGGCGACCGGCGCGAACGCTGCGGCGCGGGTGCCCAGCACCACCCGGGCACTGCCGCGGGCGGCGTCGAGGAAGCGCCGGTAGCGGGCGTCGGGGGCGGCGTCGGCCCGCAGGACCACGAACGACCCCGGCGGCAGGACGGCGCCGGCCGCGGCCTCCAGCCGGTCGAGGTCGCGCCCGTCGGGGACCACGACCAGCGCGCCGCGCCCGCCCGAGAGCGCCGCCCGGCACAGCTCGGCCAGCCGCGCCGGCCAGTCCTCGCCGGGCAGCGCGGTCCACACCGCACGTGCGGACCGCCCCTCGGCGACGGCGGCGAGCAGGGCCGGGCCGGTCGGGTAGCGGGCGAAGCCGGCCGGGTCCGGCGGCGTCGGCGGTGGCGGGGGCTCGGCCGGCGGGCGCTTCTCGGCGGCGGCGCGGCGCGGCGGGACGGCCAGCCGCAGGACGTCGGTCAGCGTGCCGCCCCAGCGCTGGGCGACCGAGCGGGCGAGCGCGGCCACCTCGGGGGTGAGCACCGGCTCGGGCGAGACCAGCTTCGCCAGCGGGGCGAGCTTGCGGTCGGTGCCGGTGGTGTCGGCCAGCTCGAGCACGAACCCGTCGACGAGCTGCCCGGCGAAGCGCACCCGCACCCGGCAGCCGGGCCGGACCTCGCCGGCCATGTCGTCGGGGACGGTGTAGTCGAAGGGCCGGTCCAGGTGGGCCAGCGGCACGTCGACGACGACCCGGGCCACCCGCGGCGGCCCCGCGCGGAGGCTCGCCCCGAGCTCGCGAGGGGGAAGGGGCGCGGCTTCCTTCGACAGCGCTGTTCTCCGTTCGGCGGGGTCGTGTCGCAGCAGTGTCCCCGCCGGGTACGACGGTCCCGGGGTTCAGCCGACGGCCGAGCGCAGCGCCTCGACCCGGTCGGTGCGCTCCCAGGGCAGCTCGACGTCGGTGCGGCCGAAGTGGCCGTAGGCGGCGGTCGGCCCGTAGATCGGCCGCAGCAGGTCGAGGTCGCGCACGATCGCGCCCGGGCGCAGGTCGAACACCGTGGTGACCGCCTTCTCCAGGACGTCGTCGGGGACGGTGCCGGTGCCGTGGGTGTCGACGAACAGGCCCACCGGGTGCGCGGCGCCGATCGCATAGGCCACCTGCACCTCGCAGCGGCGCGCCAGGCCCGCGGCGACGACGTTCTTGGCCACCCAGCGCATCGCGTAGGCCCCCGACCGGTCGACCTTCGACGGGTCCTTGCCGGAGAACGCGCCGCCGCCGTGGCGGGCCATGCCGCCGTAGGTGTCGACGATGATCTTCCGGCCGGTCAGGCCGGCGTCGCCCATCGGACCGCCGATGACGAACTTGCCGGTCGGGTTGACCAGCAGCCGGTAGCCGTCGGTGGGCAGGCCCAGCTCGGCGAGCTCGGGCTCGACGACGAGCTCCTGCACGTCGGGGGTGAGCAGCTGCTCGATGGAGATGTCCTCGGCGTGCTGCGAGGAGACGACGACGGTGTCGACGCCGACCGGCCGGTCGTCCTCGTAGACGACGGTGACCTGGGTCTTGCCGTCGGGGCGCAGGTAGGGCACCGAGCCGTCCTTGCGGACCGCCGCCAGCCGGCGCGACAGGCGGTGGGCCAGCGCGATCGGCAGGGGCATGAGCTCGGGGGTCTCGTCGGTGGCGTAGCCGAACATCAGGCCCTGGTCGCCGGCGCCCTGGCGCTCGATCTCGTCGTCGGCGGTGCCGGAGGTGCGCGCCTCGTAGGCGGTGTCGACGCCCTGGGCGATGTCGGGCGACTGGGCGCCGATGGAGACGCTCACGCCGCAGGAGGCGCCGTCGAACCCCTTGCGGGAGGAGTCGTAGCCGATCCGCAGCACCGTCCGGCGCACGATGTCGGCGATGTCGACGTAGCCGGCGGTGGTGACCTCGCCGGCGATGTGCACCTGCCCGGTGGTGATCAGCGTCTCCACCGCGACCCGGCTGCGCGGGTCCTGGCGGAGCATCTCGTCGAGGATCGCGTCGCTGATCTGGTCGGCGATCTTGTCCGGGTGGCCCTCGGTCACCGACTCGGACGTGAAGAGGCGGCGTGGCACTCGGTTCTCCCTGGTTCGGTGACGGGCTCGCGGGCGGTGGGTGGGTCACGGGCGGCGTCCCCCCGCCGCGTGAGCACGGTACCGGCGCGCCTCCGGGACAGCAGCCGGCGGTCAGGCCAGGCGGGGCAGCACGGCCTGCCAGACGGCCGCGGCGACGGCGTCCTTGGTGCCGTGCGGCACCTCGGTGGCGCTGCCGTCGGCGGCCAGGACGACGGCGGCGTTGTCCGGCCGGCCGAACACCCCGCCGCCGGAGACGTCGTTGACGACCAGCAGGTCGCAGCCCTTGCGGGCGAGCTTGGCGCGGGCGTGGGCGAGCACGTCGCCGTGCTCGTCGCCGGTCTCGGCGGCGAAGCCGACGACCAGCTGGCCGGCGGCGCGCTTGGTGACCAGCTCGGCGAGCACGTCCGGGTTGCGCACCAGCGGCACGCTGTCGGGCTCGCTCGCGCTGTCCTTCTTGAGCTTCGTGGCCGCGACCGTGGCCGGCCGGAAGTCGGCGACCGCGGCGGTCATGACCACGACGTCGGCCTCCGGGGCCTCGGCGAGCACCGCGGCGCGCAGCTCCTCCGCCGTCCCCACCGGGACGACGCGGACGCCGAACGGCGCGGGCAGGTCGACGTTGGCCGCCACCAGGGTGACCTCGGCGCCGCGGGCCGCGGCCACCCGGGCCAGCGCCCAGCCCTGCCGGCCCGACGAGCGGTTGCCCAGGTAGCGCACCGGGTCCAGCGGCTCGCGGGTGCCGCCGGCGCTGACCACGACGCGGCGCCCGGCGAGGTCGGCGCGCAGCACGTCGGCGCCGGCGGTGAGCGCCACCTGCGCGAGCGCGGCGACGTCGGCGGGCTCGGGCAGCCGGCCGGGACCGGAGTCGGGGCCGGTCAGCCGGCCCACGGCCGGCGGCAGCACGACCGACCCGCGGCGGCGCAGGGTGGCCACGTTGTCCTGGGTGGCCGGGTGCAGCCACATCTCGGTGTGCATCGCCGGGACGAAGACCACCGGGCAGTGCGCGGTGAGCAGCGTCGCGGTGAGCAGGTCGTCGGCGCGGCCGGCGGCCGCGCGGGCCAGCAGGTCGGCGGTGGCCGGGGCGACGACGACGAGGTCGGCGGTCTGCCCGATCCGGACGTGGGCGACCTCGGGGACGTCGGACCACACGTCGGTGGTGACCGGGTGACCCGACAGCGCCTCGAAGGTGGCCGCCCCGACGAAGTGCAGCGCGCCCGGGGTGGGGACGACGCGCACGTCGTGCCCGGCCTCGGTGAGCGCGCGCAGCAGCAGCGCGGCCTTGTAGGCGGCCACCCCACCGGCGACGCCCAGGACGATCCGGCTCATGTGCCCCATCCTCCCGCAGACACGGCGACGCCCCCGGCACCAGGTGCCAGGGGCGTCACTCGCACGGGGCGCGACAACCGGTGGGAACGCCACCAGCCGCGGCCCCGGTCCAGAGGCTCACCCCGGGCTCGCGAGGGGTGAGGAGGACCGGGGTCCTCCTAGTTCTCGCCGGCGGTGTGGGTCAGCAGACCCTCGTTGATCTCGCGCAGGGCGATCGACAGCGGCTTCTCCTGCGGCGCGGTGTCGACCAGCGGGCCGACGTACTCCAGCAGGCCCTCGGAGAGCTGGCTGTAGTAGGCGTTGATCTGCCGCGCGCGCTTGGCGGCGAAGATCACCAGGCCGTACTTGCTGCTGGTGCGCTCGAGCAGCTCGTCGATCGGCGGGTTGGTGATGCCCTCGGGGGCGGGTGCGACTCCGGACACGGGCGCGGGACTCCTCGGCTGGCTCGACGGGGGTGAGGGGCCTCGGGGGGCCGGTCACTCGGGCGCGCCGGTCGTCCCGGACGACGGCGCAGCTAGCAAGGATACCAACTCGTCCGCGGCCCGGGTGACGTCGTCGTTGACCACCACGACGTCGAACTCGCCGGCGGCGTCCAGCTCGGCCTGCGCGATGGCCAACCGGCGCTCCTGCACCGCCGGGGGCTCGGAGCCGCGGCCGGCCAGCCGGCTGACCAGCTCGGCCCACGACGGCGGGGCGAGGAAGACCAGCTGGGCGTCGGCGTCGCGGGCGCGGACCTGGCGCGCGCCCTGCAGCTCGATCTCCAGCAACGCCGGCGCCCCGGTCGCGAGTCGCTCGCGGACCGGGGCGGCCGGTGTGCCGTAGCGGTTGCCGGCGTACTCGGCCCACTCGAGCAGGCCGTCCTCGGCGACGAGCCGGTCGAACTCGGCGTCGTCGACGAAGTGGTAGTGCACCCCGTCCACCTCCCCGGGCCGGGCCCGCCGGGTGGTCACCGACACCGAGACCCACACGTCGGGGTGCCGGCGGCGGACCTCGGCGACGACGGTGCCCTTGCCGACCCCCGAGGGACCGGAGAGCACCGTCAGGCGCGCCGGGACGGGGGTCGGGAGGGCGGTCGGCAACGGGAGGTCCCTCGTGGTGCTGGTGTCGGACGGGGCGTGCGGCACCGGACCTCAGGCCGTGGAGTCGGCGGGCACCTGGTCGGGGACCACCTGCTCGCCGCCGAACTCCGCCTCCAGGGCGCGGCGCTGGTTGGCGCCCAGGCCGCGGACCCGGCGGGTCGGGGAGATCTCGAGCCGCTCCATGATCTTCGCAGCACGGGCCTTGCCGACGCCGGGCAGGGACTCCAGGACCGCGGAGACGCGCATCTTGCCGATCACCTCGTCGGTGTCGCCCTGGCGCAGGACGTCACCGACCGTGGCGCCCTTGCTCTTGAGCCGCTCGCGCAGCTCGGCACGTGCCTTGCGGGCCGCGGCGGCCTTCTCCAGGGCGGCGGCGCGCTGTTCCGGGGACAGGTCAGGCAGGGGCATGGTGCGTCCCAATCGTGTCGTCGCAGGGGTTTCGCCCCCCGCGTCTCGGTGCTGTGTCCGTGCCGTGCGGCTGGTCCGGAACCCGTGATCTCGGGCCCGGCGGTCAACCTAGTAACCGGGAATCCGCAGGTCACGCGCGGTGCGCGCGGAGTTTCCGATCTCCGCCCGTCCGCACCTCACGCTCCGTCCACCGGCCGGGTGACGGTCCGTGAGACCCGCAGGTCAGAAAGTATACGGAACGTATTAGGTCCGCATGTGCCGCGCGAGACACGCGGAGCCCGACACGCCGGGGGACGGGAACTCAGCGGGCCGACCGGCGGCCCAGCGCCCACCCGCCCGACCGCGGCGAGCACCACCGCACCGAGGACGGCCAGCCCGATGCCGGCCAGGTGCCCGGTCGTCCAGGTGACCACCCCGCCGGCGGTCGGCGTCAGGGTGCTCCCGTAGGCGTCGGCGGACGTCAGGGGCGCGTAGGCGTAGCTGCCCCCGGACGGGACGCCCACGGGCCCCGTGTCCGCCCGCCAGAACAGCCCGACGCCGGAGACCAGCAGGGCTGCCGCCACCAGCAGCGCCGACGCCGGGCCCTGCCTCACGCGGTCAGCTCCTCGGTCCAGCGGGCGGCGGCGGCCCGCAGCGCGGCCGGGTCCGGTCCGGCGGCGAGCACGTCGCGGGAGACGGTGGGGAGCACGGCGCGATCCTGCCCGAACAGCCGCCGCAGGTCGGGCACCGTGCCGCCCTGCGCGCCGAGGCCTGGGGCGAGCACCGGGCCGCCGAGCCCGTCGAGGTCGACGTCCAGGTCGCGCAGGGTGGCGCCGACGACGACGCCGAAGGACCCCGTCGCCGCGCCCCAGCGGCCGGCGACGTCCCGCACCGCGCCGGGGTCGGGCAGCGGGTCGCCGACGACCCAGCCGGGGGTGTTCCAGCCGCGGACGGCGTCGACGACGACCTGCGCGACCGACCGCTCCCCCACCCGCGCGTGCTGCAGCGTGCCGGCGTCGGGGTTGGAGGTGCGGGCCAGCACGAACAGCCCGCCGCCGGTGAGCCGCGCGGTGTCCACGGCCGGCTGCAGGGAGCCGGGGCCGAGGAAGGGGCTGACGGTGAGCGCGTCGACCGCGCACGGGTGCTCCGGGCGCAGCACGTCGGCGTAGGCGTCCATCGTGGAGCCGATGTCGCCGCGCTTGGCGTCGAGCAGCACCAGCGCCCCGGCCGCGCGGGCCCGGGCGACGGCGTCCTCGAGGACCGCCAGCCCACGCGCGCCGTGCCGCTCGTAGAAGGCCGACTGCGGCTTGAGCACCGCCACCTGGCCGGCGAGCGCGTCGACGACGGCGTCGGTGAAGCGGGCCAGCCCGACGGGGTCGTCGGGCAGGCCCCAGCGCTCCAGCAGCCCGGCGTGCGGGTCGAGGCCGACGCACAGCGGCCCGCGGGCGGCGACGGCGTCGGCGAGGCGCCGCCCGAACGGCTCGGTCCCCGTCACCGCGGCACCGACCGCGGCAGGGTGTCGCCGTACGCGGCGATGCAGTCGCGGGCGAGGAACGGGTCGGCGAAGGCACCGGCCGCCGACTGCACCGCGTCGGCGCCGGCCGCGTGCAGCGCCGCGAACGACGCCGGGTCGGTCACCCCGCCCATCGCCAGCACGCTGAAGCCCCACCCGCCGGCCTCGCGCAGCCCGACCAGCCGGCGGGTGAGGTCCAGGGCGCGCCCGCGGACCGCCGCCCCCGACAGCCCGGCCAGGGCCCGGCCGGGGAACGTCGGCCCGCCGTCGCGGCGCACCACGCGGGTCTGCACCGTGTTGATGCCCGCGACGCCGTCGACCAGCGGCGCCAGCCGGGGCACCAGCGCGGCGAGCCGGTCCTCGTCGAGCCAGGAGAGCTTGGCGACCAGGCCGGTGCGGTCGTCGAGGTCGCGGCGCACCGCCTCGACCACCGCGACGGTGGCGTCGGCGTCGAGGCACAGCGGCGGTCTGACGCCGTCGGGGGACGCGGTGAGCGTGTTCGGGCAGGAGAGGTTGAGCTCGACCACGGTCGCGCCGGCCTCCTCGGCCAGCCGCGCGGTCCAGGCGAAGTCGGCCGCCAGCGCCGGCCCGTCGCCCTCCCCCATGACGCTGACCAGCAGCAGCTGGTCCTCGTCGACGGTGGCCAGCGACCGCTCGAGGTCGGGCATCCACTCCTCCGGCGCCGGGGAGGGCACCCCGAAGGAGTTCACCGTGCTGACCTCCGGGTCGCCCGGCGGGATCCAGTCCCACGGGTCGGCCACCACGACGCCGGCCCCGGGCCGGGGGGCGAAGGTCCAGTTCGGCTGGGCGTTGGGCTCGTGCGCGCGGCTGCGCACCGTCTTGTAGGTGAGCACGCTGAAGCCGTTGCGGGCGTGGTAGCGCACCCACTCCTCGCCGCCGTTGAGCACGCACGAGGGCACCCCGACCGGGAAGCCGACGTCGCGGCCGAGCACCCGCCAGCGGCGGTCCCCCGCGCGCGGGCGCTCGGCCAGCCGCGGGCCGACCGGCGTCGTCAGGTTCTCCCGGTAGGAGCGCAGCATGTCGTAGGAGGGCGTCCGCACGCCGTGCGCCGCCAGCAGCCCGCCGTGCCCGGCGAGGACGAGCACGCGGGTGAGCAGCGGCAGGTCGGCGTCGCCGGCCTCCCCCGCGGCCAGCCGGCCGGCCAGGCCCTCGGCGCCGGCCCGCAGCGCCGCGAGCTCCGCGGCCGGCGGCGCGGCGAACCGGGTGACCCCGGCGAGGAAGGCGGCGGGCAGCCCGTCGAGCAGCCCGCGGGCGGCGAGGTCGTCGCCCACCCGCCCGACGACGCTCATGCGCGCGGGGACAGCGCCGCGTGGACCTCCTGCAGGCTGCGCACGCCGAGCCCGCCGCGGCGCAGCGCCTCGACGCCCTGCACCGCCGCGGCCATCCCCTGCACGGTGGTGATGCACGGGATGTCCACGGCGACGGCGGCGGTGCGGATCTCGTAGCCGTCCAGCCGCGGCCCGCTGTTGCCGGGCGACCCGAACGGCGTGTTGACGACGATGTCGACGTCGCCGGCGAGGATCCGCTCCACGCAGTTGCCCGGGCCCTCGCTGTACTTGCCGACCACCTCGCACTCGACGCCGTTGCGGCGCAGCACCTGCGCGGTGCCGGCCGTGGCGAGCACGCGGAAGCCGAGGTCGGCCAGCCGCTTGACCGGGAAGACCGCGGCCCGCTTGTCCCGGTTGGCCAGCGAGACGAAGACCGTCCCCGAGGTGGGCAGCGGGCCGTAGGAGGCGACCTGCGACTTGGCGAAGGCGGTGCCGAAGCCGTCGTCGAGGCCCATGACCTCGCCGGTGGACTTCATCTCCGGGCCGAGCACGGTGTCGACCCCGTGGCCGTCGACGGTGCGGAACCGGTGGAAGGGCAGCACCGCCTCCTTCACCGCGATCGGCGCGCGCTCGGAGAGCTCGACGCCGTCGCCGGCGGCCGGGAGCACGCCCGCGGCGCGCAGGTCGGCGATGGTCTCCCCCACCGCGATCCGGGCCGCGGCCTTGGCCAGGGGCACGGCGGTCGCCTTGGACACGAACGGCACGGTCCGCGACGCCCGCGGGTTGGCCTCCAGCACGTAGAGGACGTCGTCCTTGAGCGCGTACTGCACGTTGAGCAGCCCGCGCACGCCGATCCGGGTGGCCAGCGCCTCCGTGGCGGTGCGGATCTTCGCCAGGTCCTCGGTGCCCAGGGTGATCGGCGGCAGCGCGCACGCGGAGTCGCCGGAGTGGATGCCGGCCTCCTCGATGTGCTCCATGACCCCGCCGAGGTAGAGCTCGGCGCCGTCGTGGAGCGCGTCGACGTCGATCTCGACGGCGTCCTCGAGGAACCGGTCGACCAGTACCGGGTGGGCGGGGCTGACGTCGGTGGCCTTGGCGATGTAGGCCTCGAGCGTGGCGTCGTCGTAGACGATCTCCATGCCGCGCCCGCCGAGGACGTAGGACGGGCGCACCAGCACCGGGTAGCCGATCGCCGCGGCGATCTGCCGCGCCTCGGCGAACGTGGTGGCGGTGCCGTGCTCGGGCGCGCGGAGGCGGGCGTCGGCGAGCACCCGGGAGAACGCGCCGCGGTCCTCGGCGTCGTCGATGGCCTCGGGCGAGGTGCCCAGCACCGGCACCCCGGCGTCCTTGAGCCGCTGCGCGAGGCCCAGCGGCGTCTGTCCGCCCAGGGTGCAGACCACCCCGGCCACCGGGCCGGCCGCCCGCTCGGCCTCGACCACCTCGAGGACGTCCTCGAAGGTCAGCGGCTCGAAGTACAGCCGGTCGGCGGTGTCGTAGTCGGTGGAGACGGTCTCGGGGTTGCAGTTGACCATCACGGCCTCGTAGCCGGCGTCCTGCAGCGCCATGACCGCGTGCACGCAGGAGTAGTCGAACTCGATGCCCTGGCCGATGCGGTTGGGCCCCGAGCCGAGGATGAGCACCGCGGGGCGCTCGCGCGGCTCGACCTCGGTCTCCTCGTCGTAGGACGAGTAGTGGTAGGGCGTGCGGGCGGCGAACTCGGCGGCGCAGGTGTCCACGGTCTTGAACACCGGCCGGATGCCCAGGCGCCAGCGCAGCACCCGGACGCCGTCCTCACCGGCGAGCTCCGGCCGCAGCGCGGCGACCTGCCGGTCCGAGAGCCCGTGCCGCTTGGCCCGCCGCAGCAGCTCGGGGGTGAGCGCCGGCGCGTCGCGCACCTGCTCCCCCACCTCGCGCACCAGCGCGACCTGGTCGACGAACCACGGGTCGAAGCCGCTGGCCTCGGCCACCTGCTCGACGGTCGCGCCCGCCGCGAGCGCCCGCTCGGCGAGGTACAGCCGGCCGTCGACGGGGGTGCGCAGCGCCTCGAGCAGCTCGTCGGCGGTCCGCGGGTCCGGCGGGCCGGTCCAGAAGCCGGCCACCGCCGTCTCGGTGGACCGCATCGCCTTGCCCAGCGCCTCGGGGAAGTTGCGGCCCAGCGCCATGACCTCCCCGACGCTCTTCATCGTCGTGGTCAGCCGCGGGTCGGCGCCGGGGAACTTCTCGAACGCGAACCGCGGGATCTTGACGACGACGTAGTCCAGCGCCGGCTCGAACGACGCCGGGGTGACGCCGGTGATGTCGTTGGTGATCTCGTCGAGCGTGTAGCCGATGGCCAGCTTCGCGGCGATCTTGGCGATCGGGAAGCCGGTGGCCTTCGACGCCAGCGCCGAGGACCGCGACACCCGCGGGTTCATCTCGATGACGACCAGCCGCCCGTCGGCCGGGTCGACGGCGAACTGGATGTTGCAGCCGCCGGTGTCGACGCCGACCTCGCGCAGCACGGCGATGCCGACGTCGCGCATCCGCTGGTACTCGACGTCGGTGAGGGTCATGGCCGGCGCGACGGTGACCGAGTCGCCGGTGTGCACGCCCATCGCGTCGACGTTCTCGATCGAGCAGACGACGACCACGTTGTCGCTGCGGTCGCGCATGAGCTCGAGCTCGTACTCCTTCCAGCCGAGCACCGACTCCTCGACCAGCACGGTGTGCACCGGGGAGTCGGCCAGGCCGTGGGCGGCCATCCGCCGCAGCATCGGCTCGTCGGTGGCGAAGCCCGAGCCCAGCCCGCCCATGGTGAACGACGGGCGGACGACGACCGGGTAGCCGACCTCGGCGGCGGTCTCCAGCGCCTCCTCGACGGTCGAGCAGACCCGCGAGCGCGGGGCGTCGGCGCCGACCGAGCGGACGATGTCCTTGAACAGCTGCCGGTCCTCGCCGCGGTTGATCGCGTCGACGTCGGCGCCGATGAGCCGCACGCCGTACCGGTCGAGGGTGCCGTTCTGGTACAGGCCGATGGCGATGTTGAGCGCCGTCTGCCCGCCGAGGGTGGCCAGCAGCGCGTCGGGGCGCTCACGGGCGATGACCCGCTCGACGAACTCCGGCGTCAGCGGCTCGACGTAGGTGGCGTCGGCGACCTCGGGGTCGGTCATGATCGTCGCCGGGTTGCTGTTGACCAGGCTGACCCGCAGCCCCTCGGCGCGCAGCACGCGGCAGGCCTGGGTGCCGGAGTAGTCGAACTCCGCGGCCTGGCCGATGAGGATCGGGCCGGACCCGATCACCAGGACGTGCGAGATGTCGGTGCGCCGGGGCATCAGCGGGCCTCCCCCATCAGGTCGACGAACCGCTCGAACAGCGGCGCGGCGTCGTGCGGCCCGGCCGCGGACTCCGGGTGGAACTGGACGCTGAACGCCGGGGCGTCGAGCAGCCGCAGCCCCTCGACGACGTCGTCGTTGAGGCCCACGTGGCTGACCTCGACCCGGCCGTAGGGGGTGTCGGTGGGCCGGTCCAGCGGCGCGTCGACGGCGAACCCGTGGTTGTGGCTGGTGACGCGGACGGTGCCGCTGACCCGGTCGAGCACCGGCTGGTTCAGGCCGCGGTGGCCGAAGCGCAGCTTGTAGGTGCCCAGGCCCAGCGCCCGGCCGAGGATCTGGTTGCCGAAGCAGATGCCGAACAGCGGCCGGCCGGCGTCGAGCACGCCCCGCACGGCGGCCACCGCGTAGTCGGCCGCGGCCGGGTCGCCCGGGCCGTTGGAGAGGAAGACGCCGTCGGAGCCGTGCGCGAGCAGGTCCTCCGCCGTCGCCGTCGCGGGGAGCACGTGGGTCTCGACGCCGAGGGCGGCCAGGTGCCGCGGGGTGGCGCTCTTGATGCCCAGGTCGAGCGCGGCGACGGTGAACCGCCGCTCCCCCGCCGCCGGGACGACGTAGGGCTCGCGGGTGCTCACCCCCGGGGCGAGGTCGGCCCCGGTCATCCCCTCGGCCGCGCGCACCCGGGCCAGCAGCGCATCGGCGTCGAGCGACTCGCTGCTGATCCCGGCCCGCATCGCGCCGCGCTCGCGCAGGTGGCGGGTGAGGGCGCGGGTGTCGATGCCGCTGATGCCGACGACGCCCTGGTCGGCGAGCTCGTCGTCGAGGCTGCCGGTGGCCCGCCAGTTGGCCGGGCGGCGGGCGGGGTCGCGGACGACGAACCCGGCCACCCACATGCGGCGGCTCTCGTCGTCCTCGTCGTTGACGCCGGTGTTGCCCACGTGCGGGGCGGTCATGGTGACGATCTGGCCGGCGTAGCTGGGGTCGGTCAGCGTCTCCTGGTAGCCGGTCATCCCGGTGGCGAACACCGCCTCGCCGACCGTCGTGCCGACCGTGCCGTAGGCCTCGCCGCGGAACGTCCGCCCGTCCTCGAGCACGAGGATCGCCTGGGTCACTTCTGCGCCTTCCCGTCGAGCACGGTCGCCTCGCCCCGCAGGAACGTGGCGACCACGCGGCCGGGCAGCTCCCGGCCGGCGTAGGGGCTGTTGCGGCTGCGGCTGGCCAGCGCGGCCGGGTCGACGGTCGCCCGGGCGGCGGGGTCGAGCAGCAGCAGGTTGGCCGGCTCGCCGGGCGCGAGCGGGCGCCCGTGGCCGGCCAGGCGGCCGATGGCCGCGGGGCGGACCGACATGCGGTCGGCGACGCCGGCCCAGTCGAGCAGGCCGGGCTCCACCAGCGCCTCGACGACGACCGACAGCGCCTGCTCCAGCCCCAGCATCCCGGGCCGGGCCTGCGCCCACTCGCTCTCCTTGTCCTCCACCGCGTGCGGGGCGTGGTCGGTGGCGACGGCGTCGATCGTGCCGTCGGCCAGCCCGGCACGGAGGGCCTGCACGTCCTCGTCGGTGCGCAGCGGCGGGTTGACCTTGAACACCGGGTCGTAGGTCTCGGCGCAGGCCTCGGTGAGCAGCAGGTGGTGCGGGGTGACCTCGGCGGTCACCTGCACGCCGCGGGACCTCGCCCACCGCAGGATCTCCACCGACCCCGCGGTCGAGACGTGGCAGACGTGCAGCCGGGCGCCGACGTGGCCGGCGAGCAGCACGTCGCGGGCGATGACCGCCTCCTCGGCGGCGGCCGGCCAGCCGGTGAGCCCCAGCCGCGCGGAGCGGTCGCCCTCGTTCATCTGCGCGCCGGCGGTCAGCCGCGGCTCCTCGGCGTGCTGCGCGACCACGCCGTCGAAGGCCTTGACGTACTCCAGCGCCCGCCGCATGAGCGCGGGGTCGGCGACGCAGTGCCCGTCGTCGGAGAACACCCGCACGCGGGCGGCGGAGTCGGCCATCGCGCCGAGCTCGGCCAGCCGCTCGCCGCGCAGCCCGACGGTCACCGCGCCCACCGGGACGACGTCGACCAGCCCGGCCTCCTGGCCGAGGCGCCACACCTGCTCGACGACGCCGGCGGTGTCGGCGACCGGGTCGGTGTTGGCCATCGCGTGCACCGCGGTGAACCCGCCCAGGGCCGCCGCGCGGCTGCCGGTCTCGACGGTCTCGGCGTCCTCGCGGCCGGGCTCGCGCAGGTGGGTGTGCAGGTCGACCAGGCCGGGCAGCGCGACCAGCCCGTCGGCGTCGACGACGGTGGCGCCGGGCGCCGAGAGCCGGTCGCCGACCGCGGCGATCCGGCCGTCCCTGAGCAGCAGGTCGACGGGGTCGCCGCCCAGGACGCGCGCCCCCTTGATCAGCGTGGTCACGAGGACGTTCCTCCGAGCAGCAGGTAGAGCACGGCCATGCGGACGGAGACGCCGTTGCCGACCTGCTCGACGATGGTCGAGCGGACCGAGTCGGCGACGTCGGCGGCGATCTCCATGCCGCGGTTCATCGGGCCGGGGTGCATGACGATCGCGTCGTCGGACAGCGCCGCCATCCGGCGGGCGTCGAGGCCGTAGCGGCGGCTGTACTCCCGCGCGCTCGGGAAGAACGAGGCGTCCATCCGCTCGGCCTGGACCCGCAGCATCATGACCGCGTCGGCCTTGGGCAGCACCGCGTCGAGGTCGTAGGAGACCTCCACCGGCCAGGAGCCCACGCCCACCGGCAGCAGGGTGGGCGGCGCGACCAGGGTCACCTCCGCGCCGAGCGTCGTCAGCAGCCACACGTTGGACCGGGCCACCCGGCTGTGCAGGACGTCGCCGACGACCGCCACCCGGACGCCGTCGAGGCGGCCCAGCCGGCGCCGGATCGTGTAGGCGTCCAGCAGCGCCTGGGTGGGGTGCTCGTGGGTGCCGTCGCCGGCGTTGACCACGCTGCCGCGCACCCAGCCGGCCAGCCGGTGCGGTGCGCCGGACGCCGAGTGCCGGACGACGATCGCGTCGGACCCCATCGCCTCCAGCGTCAGCGCGGTGTCCTTGAGGCTCTCGCCCTTGGAGACGCTGCTGCCCTTGGCGGAGAAGTTGATGACGTCGGCCGAGAGCCGCTTGGCCGCCAGCTCGAAGGAGATGCGGGTGCGGGTGGAGTCCTCGAAGAAGAGGTTGACCACCGTGCGGCCGCGCAGCGTGGGCAGCTTCTTGACCTCGCGGCCGGCCAGCGCCTGGTCGATCTGCGCGGCGGTGTCGAGGACGAGCGTGGCGTCGTCGCGGTCGAGGTCGGCCGCCTCCAGCAGGTGCCGCTTCACCGGCGCTCCCCCTCGGTCACCAGCACCTCGTCGGTGCCGTCGGTCTCGGTCAGGTGCACCCGCACCGTCTGGGCGCGCGAGGTGGGCACGTTCTTGCCCACGTAGTCGGCGCGGATGGGCAGCTCCCGGTGGCCGCGGTCGACCAGGACGGCGAGCTGGACCGCCCGCGGCCGGCCGAGGTCGCGCAGCGCGTCGAGGGCCGCGCGCACCGAGCGGCCGGAGAACAGCACGTCGTCGACGAGGACGACCAGCCGGCCGTCGATGCCCTGCTCGGGCAGGACGGTGTCCTCCAGCGTCCGGACGCCGCGCAGCCGCAGGTCGTCGCGGTAGAGGGTGATGTCGACGGTGCCGGCGTCGACCGCCGTGCCGCTGAAGGCCTCGACGCGGGCGGCCAGGCGGCGGGCGAGCGGGGCGCCGCGGGTCGGGATGCCGACGAGCACGAGGTCGGCGAGGTCGTTGCCCGCCTTCTCGATCAGCTGGTGCGCCATGCGGTCGACCACGCGGGCGACGTCGGCGGGGGTGAGCAGCACACCGGCGGTGGACGTGCGGCTGGGAGCAGGCTCGCGCGAGCCGGCCATCAGGCCTCCTTCCCCGCCTCACGGGACGGGTCGTTAAAGGAGCGGATCGGACCGGGACAGACCGTACTGCATGCCGCCGGAGGGCCCTCGGGGCACGTCCCGGTTCCGCTGGTGGCGGTGCGTGAAGCAGGATGCCCCCCGGATGAGGGATGCGCTGTCGCCCCGTCCGCCCAACCAGTACGCTGCGTGACGACCGAGCCCTCCCACCGACGACGGACAGTGAGCAGACACGCATGAGCACGGACTACTCGCGGGCCCTCGGTGCCCGGCTGCGGGCGATCCGCAACCAGCAGGGCCTCTCCCTGCAGGGCGTGGAGGACAAGTCGCACGGCCGCTGGAAGGCCGTCGTCGTCGGCTCCTACGAGCGCGGCGACCGGGCGGTGACCGTCCAGCGCCTCTCGGAGCTGGCGGTCTTCTACGGCGTGCCGGTCTCCGAGCTGCTGCCCGACCCGCGCCCCTCCTCGGCCGTCACGTCCACGACGAAGATCGTGCTCAACCTCGAGTCGCTGGGCTCGCTGCCCGCCGACGAGGCCGGACCGCTGGCGCGGTACGCCTCGACCATCCAGGCACAGCGGCACGACTACAACGGCAAGGTCCTCTCCATCCGCGCGGAGGACCTCAAGTCGCTGGCGATCATCTACGACATGAGCCCCGACGAGCTCACCACCCGCCTCATCGAGTGGGGCGTGCTCAACCCGGGCGGCATGGACGGCCTGGGCGCCGCCGCTGCCGACGACGACGAGGCCTGGGACCGCCGGCGCGCCCCGCGCTGACCGATCCGTCCCCGGGTCCCGTTCCCGGGGCCCCGTTCCCGACGGGACGTGCACGCAGCGCGACCGGCGGGGCTCCTCGACCGCGGTGTGTGCACGACCCGGGCCCGGCTCCGGGCGCCGGGAACTGTCGGTGGGTGCTCCTAGCGTCGGCGGCGCCGACCACGCGCACCCCCGAGGAGCACCCGTGACCCCCGTCCCGCCCGTCCCGATGCCCGACCGCGAGACCCTGCTGGCCATCAGCCGCCGGGCCGCGCTGCGCCGGGCGCAGCGGCGCGACGCCGGTGCGCGGGCGGCGGCGATGCTGGCCGCCGCCGGGGTGGCCGGCGCCGCCTGAGGCCGCACCTCACGACGAGGAGGTGGGCACCTCGGTGTCGAGGATGGCGCCGAGGACGCCGTTGACGTAGGCCGGCGAGTCGTCGGTCGACAGCGCCCGCGCGAGCTCCACGGCCTCGTCGATGACGACGGCGTCGGGCACGTCGTCGGCCCACAGCAGCTCGAACACCGCCATCCGCAGGATCGCCCGGTCGACGTCGGGCAGCCGCTCCAGCGACCACCCGCGCGCGTGCTGCCCGATCAGCTCGTCGATGCGCCGGGCGTGCGCGGCGACGCCCTCGACCAGCCGGACCGTGTGGTCGGACACCGGCGGGTCGGCGAGCGCGATGCGCTCCCGCAGCATCTCCACCGCGTCGGCGCCCCGCAGGTCGGCCGCGTAGAGGACGTCGACGGCGCGCTTGCGCGCCTTGGTGCGGGCGGCCATGCGGGGGCTCCGGGGTGCGGTGCCGGCCGGCGCGGTCAGTTGGCCCGGCCGAGGTAGCGGCCGTCGCGGGTGTCGACCTTGAGCCGGTCGCCGGTGTTGACGAACAGCGGCACCTGGATCTGCGCGCCGGTCTCCAGGGTGGCCGGCTTCGTGCCGCCGGTGGAGCGGTCGCCCTGCAGGCCCGGGTCGGTGTGCTCGACGACGAGCTCGAGGGTCACCGGCAGCTCGACGTAGAGCGGGGTGCCCTCGTGGACGGCGACGACGGCCTCGGTGTTCTCCAGCAGGTAGTCCGCCCCGCCGCCCACGGTCTCGGCCTGCACGTGGATCTGGTCGAAGGTCTCCCCGTCCATGAAGACGAAGTCGGTGCCGTCCTTGTACAGGTAGGTCATGTTCCGCTTGTCGACCGTGGCGGTCTCGACCTTGGTGCCGGCGTTGAAGGTCTTGTCCACGACCTTGCCCGAGAGCACGTTCTTCAGCGTCGTCCGCACGAACGCGCCGCCCTTGCCGGGCTTGACGTGCTGGAACTCGGTGACGGACCACAGCTGGCCGTCGAGGTTGAGGACCATGCCGTTCTTGAGGTCGTTGGTGGTAGCCATCTAGAGGACCAGCAGTTCCTTGCTCGTGAGGGTCAACAACTCGGGCGCGTCCGCCGTGACGACGAGCGTGTCCTCGATCCGGACACCGCCGTGGCCGGGGAGGTAGACCCCGGGCTCCACGGTGACGGCCATGCCGGCGGCCAGCCTACCCGCGCCGGACGGGCCGATGGACGGCGCCTCGTGGATCTCCAGGCCCACGCCGTGCCCGAGGCCGTGGGTGAAGTGCTCGGCGTGCCCGGCCGCGGCGACGACGTCGCGGGAGGCGGCGTCCACGGCGACGACGTCGGCGCCGACGGCCAGCGCCGCCCGCCCGGCCGCCTGCGCCGCGGCCACCAGCTCGTAGACCTCCCGCTGCCAGTCGGCGGCGTGCCCGAGGACGACCGTGCGGGTCATGTCGGAGTGGTAGCCGTCGACGGTCGCGCCGAAGTCGAGCTTGAGCAGGTCGCCCTCGCGCAGCACCGTGCGGTCGGGCCGGTGGTGCGGGATGGCGGAGTTGGCGCCCGCGGCCACGATCGTCTCGAACGACGGCGCCTCGGCACCCAGGGTCAGCATCCGCGCGTCGAGCTCGCGGCCGACCTCCAGCTCGGTGCGCCCGGGCCGCAGCGCGCCCTCGGCGGCCAGCTCGGCCAGCGCCTGGTCGGCCACCGCGCAGGCCCGCCGCAGCGCGTCGACCTCGTCGTCGTCCTTGACCGCACGCAGCGCCTCCACCGCCCGGCGCACCGACACCAGCTCGGGCACCGTGCCGCCGTCGGCGGCGTCGGTGAGCACCCGCAGCAGCTGGGCGTGCCCGTCGACGGTGACCTCGTGGCTCTCGTAGCCGATCCGCCCCGCACCCCGCCGCACCGCCTCCTGCGCCAGCGCCGGCACGGTCCCGCGGTCGACCAGCAGCTCGACGTCGGGCACCTGGGCGCCGGCCTGGGTGGTGTAGCGGCCGTCGGTGCCGAACAGGTCCCCGCCCCCGGACGAGCTGCCGTCGGTGCGCAGCAGCAGCGCGCCGTTGGAGCCGGTGAACCCGGTCAGGTAGCGGACGTTGAGCAGGTTGGTGACCAGGACGGCGTCCAGACCCTGCTCGGCCGCCGTCACCCGCAGCCGGTCGCGGCGCCCGGCCTCCCGGGTCACTTCGCGCCCCGCAGCGAGAGCCACTGCAGCGCCAGCACGTAGCCCTCGATGCCGAGCCCCGCGATGACGCCGTCGGCCACCGCGGAGACGTAGGAGTGGTGGCGGAAGGCCTCGCGCCTGTGGACGTTGCTGATGTGCACCTCGACGAGCGGGGTGCCCAGCGCGGCGAGCGCGTCGTGCAGCGCGACGGAGGTGTGCGACCACGCCGCCGGGTTGACCACGACCGGGTCCCCGGCGTCGGTGGCCTCGTGGACCCAGCGCAGCATCTCGGCCTCGTCGTCGGTCTGCCGGACCCGCACCTCCATCCCGAGCTCGTGCCCGGCCTTCTCGAGCAGCTCGACGAGCTGCGCGTACGTCGTCGTCCCGTAGACCTCGGGCTCGCGGGTGCCGAGCCGGCCGAGGTTGGGGCCGTTCAGGACCTGGACCGTCACGCGTCCTCCACAACTGCGGCCCACGCCGCGTCCAGCCACGCCGGATCGGGGTCGGTGAGGATCCCCGGGCTGCCGATCCCGTCGAGGACGACGAAGCGCAGCGTCGCCCCGCGGGCCTTCTTGTCCACCCGCATCACCGCCTGCAGCGCCGCCCAGTCGCCGCGGTAGCGGGTGGGCAGGCCCATGGCGGTGAGCAGCTCGCGGTGCCGGTCGGCCTCGGCGCGCGACAGGCGCCCGGCCTGCACGCCGAGCTCGGCGGCGAAGACCAGCCCGACGGCGACCGCCTCGCCGTGCCGCCAGGCGAAGTCCTCGACCCGCTCGACGGCGTGACCGAGGGTGTGGCCGTAGTTGAGGAACTCTCGGACGCCGGTGTCGAACAGGTCCTGGGCGACCGCCTCGGCCTTCACCGCCACGCTGCGCTCGACGAGCTCCGCGGTGTCGCGGCGGCCGGTCGGGTCGGCCTCGAGCAGGTCGAGGATCGCCGCGTCGGCGATGAACCCGCACTTGACCACCTCGGCCAGGCCGGCACGGAACTCCGCCTCGGGCAGCCCGGCGAGGACGTCGGTGTCGGCGAGCACGCCCGCGGGCGGGTGGAAGGCGCCGACCAGGTTCTTGCCCGCGCCGGTGTTGATGCCGGTCTTGCCGCCGACCGCGGCGTCGACCATGCCGAGCACGCTGGTCGGCAGGTGCACGACGCGCACGCCGCGCACCCAGGTGGCGGCGAGGAAGCCGGCCAGGTCGGTGACCGCTCCCCCGCCGACCCCGACCACGGCGTCGGAGCGGGTCAGCCCCAGCCGGCCGAACTCCTCCCACGCGGCTGCGGCGACCGCGGCGGTCTTGGCCGCCTCCCCGTCCGGGACGACGACGGCCTCGGCGGCCACCCCGGCGGTCTGCAGCGTCTCGACCGCGGCGCCGGCCAGCGCGGCCAGCGGCGGGGCGTGCACGACGGCGGCCTTCGGCGTGCCGGCCAGCAACACGCCGAGCTCGGCCTGCGCACCGGGGCCGATGACCACCTCGTAGGGCCGCTCCCCGGCGACGGTCACCCGCCTCACCGGCCGGCTCCCGCGGGCAGCGCGGCCAGCACGTCGGCGACGACGTCGTCCGGGGTGCGGTCGCTGGTGGGGACGACGGCGGTGGCCACCTCGGCGTAGAGCGGGGCGCGCTGCTCGAGCAGGGTGCGCAGCACCGCCCGCGGGTTGACCGCCAGCAGCGGGCGGTCGCGGGACAGCCCGGCGCGCCGGGCAGCCGAGGGGACGTCGACGTCGAGGTGCACGACGGTGCCGCCGGCGCGGCCGTAATCGACCAGCAGCGCGCGGCTGGCCGGGCTGAGCACCGCGCCGCCGCCGAGGGCGAGGACACCGTCGTGCTCCCCGAGTGCGCGGGCCACCGCCTGCTCCTCCAGCGCCCGGAAGTGCGCCTCGCCGTGGGTGACGAACAGGTCGGCGACGGGCGCGCCGGCCGCGGCCTCGACGTCGGCGTCGGTGTCGCGGAAGGCCAGGCCGAGCGCGGCCGCCACCGCCGTCCCGACGGTCGTCTTGCCCGACGCCGGCGGGCCGACCAGGACCAGGGCGGGTGCGGTCACCGGTACGGGAGCGCGTCGAGGTAGGCCCGCGCGTTGCGGGCGGTCTCGCTCACCGAGTCGCCGCCGAACTTCTCCAGCGCGGCGTCGGCGAGCACCAGGGCGACCATCGCCTCCATCACCACCGAGCCGCGCGGCACCGCGCAGGCGTCGCTGCGCTGGTTGATGGCCACGGCGGCGTCCCCGGTGGCGACGTCGACGGTGGCCAGCGCCCGCGGCACGGTGGAGATCGGCTTCATCGCGGCGCGCACCCGCAGCACCTCGCCGTTGGTCATGCCGCCCTCGATGCCGCCGGCGCGGTCGGTGACCCGCCGCAGCCGGCCGTCGTCGCTGACGATCTCGTCGTGGGCGACCGAGCCGCGACGGCGGGCGGTCTCCAGGCCGTCGCCGACCTCGACCGCCTTGACCGACTGGACGCCCATGAGCGCGGCGGCCAGGCGGGAGTCCAGCCGGCGGTCCCAGTGCACGTGGCTGCCCAGGCCCGGCGGCAGCCCGTGGACGACGACCTCGACGACGCCGCCGAGAGTGTCGCCGTTCTTCCGCGCGTCGTCGACCTCGGCGACCATGACCGCGCTGGTGGCGGGGTCGGCGCAGCGGACCGGGTCCTCGTCGATGCGCGGGTTGTCCTGCGGGCCGGGCAGCACGCCGTCGGGGACGGTGACCGGGCCGATGCCGACGACGTGGCTGACCACCTCCACGCCGAGGGTCTGGCGGAGGAAGGCCCGCGCGATCGCGCCGAGCGCCACGCGGGCAGCGGTCTCGCGGGCGCTGGCCCGCTCGAGCACCGGCCGGGCGTCGTCGAAGCCGTACTTCTGCATGCCGGCGAGGTCGGCGTGCCCGGGCCGCGGGCGGGTCAGCGGGGCGTTGCGCGCCTGCCCGGCGAGCACCTCGGGGTCGACCGGGTCGGCCGACATGACCGTCGTCCACTTCGGCCACTCGGTGTTGCCGACCTGCACCGCGATCGGGCCGCCCATGGTCAGCCCGTGCCGGACCCCGCCGGTGAGGGTGACGACGTCCTGCTCGAAGGACATCCGCGCGCCGCGGCCGTGGCCGAGCCGGCGGCGGGCGAGGTCGGCGTCGAGGTCGGCGGTCTGCACCCGCACGCCGGCGGGCAGGCCCTCGAGGATGGCGGTGAGCTGCTGGCCGTGCGACTCACCGGCGGTCAGCCAGCGCAACATGCCCCGGATTCTGCCAGCCGGGGGCCCGCGACCCGTCCGGGGCGTGGTGCGCGGGGGCGTGCGCCACGAGCAGGGTCCCTGAACGTGCGGCGTCCACCCACAGGGTGGGAGGTGCGGGAGGACGCCCGACGATCAGGGACCCTGATCCCCGCGCGGGGGGCGGCTCAGCCCAGCGGGCCCTCCACGAGCAGGGCGAGGGCGGCGCCGAGCAGCAGCGGCGGGCCGAACGGCACCGGCGTGCGCCACCCGGCCCGCCGCGTGGCCACCAGCACCAGCGAGACCGTGGCACCGGCGAGCAGGCCGAGGAACACGCCGGCCAGCAGCACCCCCCACCCGGCCCAGCCGAGCAGCAGGCCGAGCAGCGCGAGCAGCTTGACGTCGCCGAGGCCCAGGCCCGACGGCCCGGCCAGCGCGGCGGCCAGCGCGATGCCCCCGGCCAGGGCGGCGGCGAGCAGCGCGCGCAGCAGCGCCGGCCAGGTGCCCATCAGCACCGCGTCCGCCAGCAGCGCGACCGCCCCCACGGCGGTGGCCGGGTAGGTCACCCGGTCGGGCAGCCGGTGGACGGTCAGGTCGACCTGCGCGAGGACGACGGCGGCACCGGCCGCCCAGGCGTAGGCGAGCCCGGCCGGGCGGGCGCCGGTGAGCAGCACCGCGCCGCACAGCAGTCCGCCCAGCACGCCGGCCGAGGCGGCCGTGCGGGCCGGCGCGGCACGGGCGACGGGGTCGCGGGTGGCCAGCCGGACGGCGGTGCGGGCCAGCAGAGGGCCGGCGACGGCAGCGGTCAGCAGCGCCAGCGCGAGCAGCGGCCCGCGCGGGAGGACGTCGTCCACTCCGGTCAGCGGGCGTCCAGGGCGGCGCGCATGGCGCCCAGCGGCGCGGGCCGCCCGGTCATCAGCTCCACCTGGACGGTGGCCTGCCAGAACAGCACCTCGAGGCCGCCGACGACGGTGGCGCCGGCCGCCTCCGCCTGCGCCGCGAGCGGCGTGGGCCACGGCGCGTAGAGGACGTCGAGCAGCGTCTGCCCACCGCGCCACTGCAGGCCGGCGAGGTCGCGGTGCGCGCCGATGGGCACGGTGCTGACGACCACCGGCGCCTCGACCGGGCCGGCCGCGATCCGCCGGACGACGGCCTCGACGCCGAGCGCGCCGAGCACCCGTTCGACGTCGGCGGCCCGGGACGGCTCGCGGACGAGGACGTCGACCGACTCGGCGCCGAGCTCGGCCAGCGCCACGGCCGCGGCGGCCGCCGTCCCCCCGCCGCCGACGACCGCCGCGTGCGCGACCCGCTCGACGCCGCCGACCTGCAGGGCCATCCCGACCCCGTGGACATCGGTGTTCTCCGCCCGCCAGCCCGACCCGGTGTGCACGAGGGTGTTGGCCGCGCCGAGCAGCCGCGGCAGCGGCTCGACGTCGTCGGCGGCGGCGACGGCGGCCTGCTTGTTCGGCATGGTCACCGAGAAGCCGCGCCACTCCGGCCCCAGCCCGGCGAGCAGGACCGGCAGGTCCTCGGGGCCGAGGTCGAGCGCGTCGTAGGTCCACCCGGTCAGGCCGAGCGCGGCGTAGGCCGCGCGGTGCAGCAGCGGCGACAGCGAGTGCCCGACCGGGCGGCCGAGGACGGCCGCCCGGCCGGCGGGACCAGCGGCGGGCACCGGCCGGTCAGCCACCGCACCCGAGGCCGGCGTCGGCGCAGCGCTGCCGGGCGGCCACGAACTCGTCGTAGCTGGCGGTGAAGAAGTGCCGGCCGTCCTGCGACTCCAGGACGTAGTACAGGAGGTCACCGGTGCTCGGGGCGAGCGCCGCCTCCAGCGAGGCCTCACCCGGCGCGCTGATCGGCGTGGGCGGCAGACCCGCCCGGGTGCGGGTGTTGTACGGGCTGTCGGTCTGCAGGTCGGTGACGGTGAGCTCGTTGCCGTTCTTCTGCAGGCCGTAGGCGAGGGTGGCGTCGATGCCCAGCGCGATCCCCTGCGCCAGCCGGTTGTAGACCACCTGCGCGACGTTCGGGCGCTCCTCGTCGAGCAGGGTCTCCGACTGCACCATCGAGGCGACGACCACCACGTCGTACACCGAGCGGCCGGCGGCCGCGGCGCGCTGCTCGAGCTGCAGGTCGGCGGCCGTCTCGGTGAACCGGCTGACCATCGCCGACAGCACGTCGGCGGCGGTGGCGTCGGGCTCGACGTCGTAGGTGGCCGGGAACAGGAAGCCCTCGAGCTGCCCGTTGGCGTAGGCCGGCAGGCCCAAGGCGGCGGGGTCGGCCGCGGCGGCCCGGAGGTCCTCGATCGGCAGCCCGGTGGTCTCGGCTATCCGCTGCAGGGTGGCCTCGACGGTGAAGCCCTCGGGCACGGTGACCCGCGAGACCTGCCGGGTGGCCGGGTCGAGCAGCAGGTCGAGGGCGGCGGCACCGCTCATCTGCTCGCGCAGGCTGTAGACGCCGGGCTGGATGCCCATGGCGGCGGGCTGGGTCTCCGCGGCGTCGAGGAACGGCTCGCTGGAGGCGATGACGCCGGCGTCGACGAGCGTGCCGGCGATGTCGCTGAGGGTGTCGCCCTCGCCGACGCGGACCTCGACGGTGCCGGTGCCGGTGCCGGCGTAGTCCTCGGCCTGGGGGTTGACCAGGCCGATCAGCGCCCGGCCGCCGAACACGATGCCGGCGACGAGCCCGGCCAGCACCAGCAGGGCGAGCACGTTGGCCAGCGGCCCGCGGCGGCGCTTGCCGGAGCCGCTGCGCCGGCCCCCGCCGAGCACGGGGTGCTCGTCGGTGTGGTCGTCGGAGTGGACGTCGTAGGCGTCCTCGTGGAGCTCGGGCTCGGGGTGCTCGGGCGCGGCGGCGGCGCGCCGGCCGCGGCGACCCCGGCGGCCGCCGTCCCGGCCACCGGCACCGAGGACGTCGAGGCCGCCGGTGGCCTCGTCGTCCTCGTGCGGGTCGTACGGGGGGTGGTCCTCGGCGGACGGGTCCGTGCCGTAGGCGGCCACGGTGGCGTCGGGGTCGGCGGCGCCCTGCCCGGCCATCCGCGACCAGGCGCTCTTCGGGCGCGGCGGCAGGCCGGCCGCGGGCGGCGCCGGCTGCCCGGTGGGCAGCGGGCCGGTGCGGTCGTCGTCGCCGGGCCCGCCGGGACCGGGCACGCCGTCACCGGGGACGTCGTCGGGCCCGCCACCGGGTACCGAGTGCCGGCCGCTGAGCACGGGTCCGGTCGGGGCCGGGCCCACCGGGAGGTGCGCCGTCGGCGGCTCGTCGACCGGCCGGTTGCCGTACCAGGCGCCGGCCGGGCTCCCCGTGCCGGGGACGTCGTCGGACACCGCGTGCCGGCCCCGCCCCCCGTACGGCGGGACCGGACCGGTCACCGGCACACCTCGCTGGCGCTCGGTGCACCGGCGCCCGCCGGTGCTGCGACCACCCATGACCTCGCGAGCTCGGTCATGAGCGCCCCCGCTGGGAGTCGAGATACGCCTGGAGGATGACCACGGCGGCGGCCTGGTCGATCACCGGGCGCTGGGCGCGGCTGTCGAGCCCGTTCGCCCGCAGGGAGCTGGACGCGGTCACGGTAGAGAGCCTCTCGTCGACGAGGTGCACGGGCACGCTGCCGATGCGCCCGGCGAGTGACCGAGAGTAGGCACGCGCTTCCCGGGCGGAGGCGCCCGACGCACCCGACAGGTGCCTCGGCTCCCCCACGATCACCTCTGTCACCTCGTGTTCGGTCACGAGCGCGGCGATCCGGTCCAGGTCGGACCCGTCCCGGCGGCGCTCGACGGTCTCCAGCGGGCTGGCGAGCGTGCCGGTGGGGTCGGACAGTGCGACGCCGACGCGCACCGTGCCGACGTCGAGACCGAGCCGGCGCCCCTGGCGGGTGCGGCGCGGGGGCAGCGGCAGCCCGGCCGGCAGTCCCTGCGACAGGTCGATCTCGGTCGTCTCGTTGCGCACCGGCGGGAACCCGGCGCGCAGGTCGATCTGCTCGGTGCGGTGGTGCACCGGCTGCGGCGGGGTCTGGCGCGGACGGGCCGGCGGCACGGCCGGGCGGCCCTGCACGCGCCGCTCGCCCACGTCGCCGGTCTCGTCGGGGCGCTGCTCGGGCACTCCGGTCACCTCCCTGCGGCGGTCGCGACCGCCTGTTCGCCGGCCTGGAGGGCGGCGGGGATGCCGCCCGGGTCCGTGCCGCCCCCCTGGGCGACGTCGGCCTTCCCGCCTCCGCGGCCCCCGACCGGGGCCGCTGCCGCCCGCAGCACGTCGTTGGCCGACAGGCCGCGCTCCTGCGCGGCCGGGGTGAGCGCGGCGACGAGAGCCACCTTGCCCCCGGCCTCGGAGGCGAGCAAGACGACACCCGGGCGCTCGCCGAGCCGCCCGCGGACGTCGAGGGCCAGGGTGCGCAGGTCGCCGCCGGAGAGCCCGGCCGGCGCGGCGGTGACGACGGCGATGCCGCCGACGTCCCGCGCGTCGGCGGCCAGCTGACCGGCGGCGGCCTTGTTCTGCGCGGCGCGCAGCTCGGCGATCTCGCGCTCGGCGTCGCGCAGCCGCGACAGGACGCCGCCGACCCGGTCGACCAGGCCGTCGGTGGGCGACTTCAGCAGCTCGCCGAGCTGGCGGACGAGGTCGCGCTCGCGGGCGAGGTAGCGGAAGCCCTCGAGGCCGACGACCGCCTCGACCCGGCGCGCGCCCGACCCGACCGACGACTCGCCGGTCAGCGCCAGCGTGCCGATCTGCGCGCTGCCGGTGACGTGCGTGCCACCGCAGAGCTCGCGCGACCAGGGCCCGCCGATCTCGACGACGCGGACCTTCTCGCCGTAGGTCTCGCCGAACAGCGCCAGCGCGCCGATGGCCTGGGCCTCGGGCAGGGTCATGAACTCCGCCCGCACCCGGTGGTCGGCGCGGACGGCGGCGTTGGCGACGTCCTCGATGTCGTGCCGCTGCTGCAGGGTCAGCGCGCCCTGCCAGGCGAAGTCCAGCCGCAGGTAGCCGGGGCGGTTGTACGACCCGGACTGCAGCGCCTGGGGGCCGAGCACCTGGCGCAGCGCGGCGTGCACCACGTGCGTGCCCGAGTGCGCCTGGCAGGCCGACAGCCGCCACTCGCGGTCGACCTCGGCGGTGAGCTCGGCACCCTCGGCCAGCGCACCCTCGAGCACCCGCACCTGGTGCACGACCAGGCCCTTGACCGGACGCTGCACGTCGAGCACCTCGGCACGGCCGCCGTCCCAGGTGAGCGTGCCGGCGTCGGCGACCTGGCCGCCGGACTCGGCGTAGAACGGCGTGCGGTCGAGGACGACGCGGGTGACCTCGCCCGGCCCGGCGGGGGCGGCCGGCGCGTCCTCCTCACCGAGTTCGCTCACCACGCCGAGCACCCGGGAGTCGGTGCGCAGCGTGTCGTAGGCCCGCCAGTCGGTGGGGCCGTGCTCGGCGAGCAGCCGCCGGTAGGCCAGCACGTCGACCGAGCCGGTGCGCTTGGCGCGGGCGTCGGCGCGGGCGCGGTCGCGCTGCTGCTGCATGAGCGCGCGGAAGCCCGCCTCGTCGACGGTCACGCCCTGCTCGGCGGCCATCTCGAGGGTGACGTCGATCGGGAAGCCGTAGGTGTCGTGCAGGGAGAACGCCTGCTCCCCCGACAGCGACGGCGTGCCGGCGGCCTTGGCCTGCGCCACCGCGGTGTCGAACAGCGCGGTGCCGGAGGTGAGGGTGCGCCGGAACGCCTCCTCCTCGGCGTAGGCGACGGCGCTGATGCGGTCGAAGTCGGTGACCAGCTCGGGGTAGCTCGCGCCCATCGCGTCGCGGGAGACCGGCAGCAGCTCGGGCAGGGTGGCGGCGTCGACGCCGAGCAGCCGCATCGAGCGGACGGCGCGGCGCAGCAGCCGGCGCAGGATGTACCCGCGGCCCTCGTTGCCGGGGGTGACGCCGTCGCCGATGAGCATCAGCCCGCTGCGGACGTGGTCGGCGACGACGCGCAGCCGGACGTCGGTGTCGTGGTCCTTGCCGTAGGTGACGCCGGCGAGCTCGGCGCCGCGGCGCAGCACCGGCGCCACCTCGTCGATCTCGTACATGTTGTCGACGCCCTGCAGCAGGTAGGCGACCCGCTCCAGGCCCATGCCGGTGTCGATGTTCTTCTTCGGCAGCTCGCCGACGATCCGGAAGTCCTCCTTGCTCCGGACGTCGGTGAGCTCGTACTGCATGAAGACGAGGTTCCAGATCTCGAGGAACCGGTCGCCGGCGGTGTCCACCAGGGGCCCGCCGTCGGGGCCGAACTCCGGACCGCGGTCGTAGTAGATCTCCGAGCACGGGCCGCCGGGACCGTCGGCGCCGGTGTGCCAGTAGTTGTCCTTCTTGCCCAGCCGCTGGATGCGGTCCCGCGGCAGGCCCGCGACGCGGTTCCAGGCGTCGGCGGCCTCGTCGTCGTCGAGGTAGACCGTCACCCAGATGCGGTCGGGGTCGAAGCCCAGCCCGCCCTCGGCCACCGGCCCGGTGACCAGGTCCCAGGCGTGCTGGACCGCGCCCTCCTTGAAGTAGTCGCCGAAGGAGAAGTTGCCGTTCATCTGGAAGAACGTGCCGTGGCGGGTGGTCTTCCCCACCTCCTCGATGTCGAGGGTGCGCACGCACTTCTGCACGCTGGTCGCGCGCGGGAACGGCGCCGGCTCGCGGCCGGTGAGGTACGGGATGAAGGGCACCATCCCGGCGACGGTGAACAGCAGCGAGGGGTCGGGCGACACCAGCGAGGCGCTGGGCACGACGGTGTGGCCGCGCTGCTCGAAGTGCTGCAGGAAGCGGCGGCGGATCTCGGCGGTCTGCATGGCCTACTCGGTCCTCGGGGCGGGGGGAGCCCCCGCGGGGTGGGAGCTGCTCAGCGGTCGGCGGCGTGCGCGCCCCGACGCGCGGGCAGCGTGGGCAGCTGGGCCTGGTCGCGCTCGGGCAGCGGCGCGTCGAGGCCGGTGCCGGCGCGCAGTTCCTCCTCGCGCGCGGCGGCCGCGGCGCGCACGTCGGCGCCGAAGTCGCCGATGGCGTCGGCGAGGTCGCGCAGGCCCTCGGCGATCGAGGCGCCGATCCCGGCGGGCGTCATCCTCTCGGCGGCGCGGGACAGCTTGCGGACGACGAGCGCGCCGATGGTGACGCCCATCGCCAGCCAGAACAGCCGGCGCATCAGGCGGCCCGCCGGGCGGCACGGCGCTCGCGGCGCGCGGCCTTGTCGCGGGCGGCGGCCTCGGCGATCGCCTGGCCCTCGCGGCGCTTGCGGGCGGCGCTGCGCACGCCGTAGCTGAACGCGGCGACCTTGATCAGCGGGCTGCCGACGGTGGCGGCCACCACGCTGGTCAGCGCGGCGACGTTGCTCGACACGTTGGCCGCGTTGCCGGTGATGTCGTCGACCCGCTCGAGGTTGCTGTTCACCTGGGCGATCGTCGTCTGGGCCTGGCCGAGGATCGGCCGGCTCTGCTCCCGCACCTGGCGGATGGTCAGCGTCGTCTCGTCCAGGGTGCGCCCGAGCTTCAGCAGCGGGACGGCGAGCAGCACCACCAGCAGCACCAGCGCCAGGGCGGCGATCAGTCCGGCCCACTCTCCTGCGGACACGCGGGGTCTCCTCTTCGTTGCGTCGGCGGCCGGCGTGGTCGGCAACGCCCGGCGTGGCCACAGTAGTCGCGGCCTCCGGCGGTCAGCGGGTGCGCCGGAGGATCGCCCGGAGCTTGACCAGCCGCGCGCCGATGGCGCTCTCCGCGCCGCGGCCGGTGGGCCGGTAGTAGTCGCGTCCGACCAGCGCGTCGGGCGGGTACTGCTGCGGCACGATGCCCTCGGGCGCGTCGTGCGGGTAGACGTAGCCCGTCCCGTGCCCGAGCTTCTTCGCCCCGCCGTAGTGCGCGTCGCGCAGGCCCGGCGGCACCGGCCCGCCGAGCCCCGCCCGCACGTCGGCCACCGACTCGCCGATGGCCACGGTGACCGCGTTGGACTTCGGCGCGGTGGCCAGGTGCACGACGGCGTGGGCCAGTGGGAAGTGGCCCTCGGGCATGCCGATGAAGGCCACCGCCTCGGCCGCGGCGACCGCCGTCTGCAGGGCCGTGGGGTCGGCCATGCCGATGTCCTCGCTGGCGGAGATGACCAGGCGCCGGGCGATGAAGCGCGGGTCCTCCCCCGCCACGACCATCCGCGCCAGGTAGTGCAGCGCGGCGTCGACGTCGCTGCCGCGGATGGACTTGATGAGGGCGCTGGCGACGTCGTAGTGGACGTCGCCCTGCCGGTCGTAGCGAACGGCGGCCTGGGCGACGGCGGTCTCGAGAGTGGCGAGGTCGATCTCGCCCGCGCCCGCGGCCCGCGCGGCGCCGGCGCCGGACTCCAGCGCCGTGAGCGCCTTGCGCCCGTCGCCGCCGGCGATGCGGACCAGGTGCTCCTCGGCGTCGGCGGCCAGCGTCACCGCGCCGTCGAGGCCGCGCTCGCTGGTGAGGGCACGGTGCAGCAGCGTGCGGACGTCGTCGTCGGACAGCGGCTGCAGCGCCAGCACCAGGCTGCGCGAGAGCAGCGGGCTGACGACGGAGAAGAACGGGTTCTCGGTGGTGGCCGCGATCAGGCTGACGATGCGGTCCTCGACCGCGGACAGCAGGGAGTCCTGCTGGGTCTTGGAGAACCGGTGCACCTCGTCGATGAACAGCACGGTGCGCCGGCCGCCGTAGGTGAGCTCGCGCTTGGCGCCCTGGATGACCGCGCGGACCTCCTTGACCCCGGCGTCGAGCGCCGACAGCTGCACGAACTGGCGCTTGGTGGCCAGGGAGATGACGTGCGCGAGCGTGGTCTTGCCGGTGCCGGGCGGGCCGTAGAGCACCAGCGACATCGGCTCGTCGGCCTCGACCAGCCGGCGCAGCGGCGCGCGCGGGCCCAGCAGGTGCGACTGGCCGACGACCTCGTCGAGCGATTGCGGCCGCATCCGCACCGCCAGCGGGGCGCCCGGGTCGACGGTGGCGCCGCCCGCCTCCACCGGCTCGTCGAACAGGCTGGTCACGCTTGGCGACGCTACCCGCGGGGCACGACGGTCCCGTGCAGCAGCGACACATCGGAGACCGGACCGTCAGCGCCATCGGGCTCGGGGCGATGCCCCTGTCCACCCGGAGCGACCGCCCCTCCCGGGAGGACGCCGTCGCCACCGTGCACGCCGCGCTCGACGCGGGCGTGACGCTGGTCGACACCGCCGACGCCTACGCCCTCGACGAGTCCGAGTTCGGGCACAACGAGTCGGTCGTGGCCGAGGCGCTGGCCTCCTACGGTGACGGGGCGCGCGACGTGCTGGTCGCGACCAAGGGCGGGCACACCCGCCGCGGCACCGACTGGGAGCTCGACGGGTCCCCCGCCTACCTGCGGCAGGCGTGCGAGGCCTCGCTGCGGCGCCTGGGCGTCGACGCGATCGGGCTCTACCAGTTCCACCGCCCGGACCCCGCGACGCCGTGGGAGGAGTCGATGGGCGCGCTGCGGCAGCTCGCCGACGACGGCCTGGTGCAGATGGTGGGCATCTCCAACGCCGACGTCGCGCAGATCGACGTCGCCCGGTCGATCGTGGGACCGGCGCTGGTGGCCGTGCAGAACCAGTTCTCGCCGGGGTGGCGGCACTCCGCCGGCGAGATCGCGCACTGCGCCGGGCACGGGCTGGCGTTCCTGCCGTGGAGCCCGTTCGGCGGCGTGTCGTCGGCCGGGTCGCTGGGGTCGGCCGCGCCGGCCTTCGCGGAGGTCGCGCAGGAGCTGGGGGTGTCGGTGTACCGGGTGACCCTGGCCTGGCACCTGGCGCAGGCCGACGTCGTGGTGCCCATCCCCGGGGCGTCGCGGCCGGCGTCGATCCAGGACTCCGCGGCCGCGGCGGACCTGCGGCTGACACCCGAGCAGCTGGCCCGCCTGGACGGCTGAGGAGCATCTCGAGTTGATCATCGGACGTGTGCACGACACTGCCGGGGACACGCCGTCCGCCCGTGCACGCATCGGATGATCACGGCCTGACGCGCCTCCGTACACAGCCCGGAGCGCCGTCCACAGCTGACGGCGCGCCCGCAGCACCGGCGCCGGCCGGCCCGAGCGTGGCCGCATGGAACCCTTGGACCTCGGGTCGAGCTGGACGTGGACGGACGCCCGGCGGCGCGGAGCGACGCGGCGCCAGATCGCGGAAGGCGGCGAGGAGCTCTCCCGTGGCCTGTACCTGTCCCGGGCGGAACCGTCGTCGCTGGCCGTCCGCTGCCGGGCGTGGACCCGGCTGCTCCCACCCGACGCCGCGTTCGGCCTCGAGACGGCCGCTGCCCTGCTCGGCGCACACACTGACCCTCCACCTGAGGTCCAGGTCGTACTGCGACCCCGGCCGGTGCTGCCTCGACGGCGCGGTCTGGCCGTGGCGGTCAGGGACCTGCGCAGCGAGGACGTCGCCGAGCTGGACGGGCTGCGGGTCACCTCCGGCGCCCAGACGTTCCTCGACCTCGCCCCGAGACTCCCGGCCGCCGAGCTGGTCGCGGTCGGCGACGCCCTGCTCCGGACCGGCGCCCTGACCCGTGCAGCACTCGACGGCCGGCTGGTCCGCGCGGACCGTGTCCGCGGGGTGGTGGCGGCCCGGACGTGCGCCGTGTTGCTCGACGGCGGGTCGATGTCCCGTCCGGAGAGCCTGCTGCGCTACTGGCTCGCGACCAGCGATCTGCCCAGCCCGCAGGTGCAGGTGCCCGTCCTCGACCGGTCCGGCCGCGTGGTCGCGCACGCCGACCTGGGCTGGGAGCGGTACCGCGTCGCGGTCGAGTACGAGGGGTGGCAGCACGCCGAGGCCGGCCAGTTCGGCCGGGACGTCGATCGCTACTCGCTCATGACGGCCGGCGGGTGGCTGGTGCTGCGCTTCGCCGCGCGGCACCTGGGTGGACCCGCCGTCGTGGTCGAGCGCTCGCGAGCCGCCCTGGTCGGCCGCGGCTGGCGCCCGGGCGGGCCCGTCACGTGATCATCGGACGTGTGCACGCGACACGCGCGGGCACGCCGCACGACCGTGCACACGTCCGATGATCGACTCGCGGAGCAGGCCGCTCGGTCAGTCGTCGAAGACCAGCGACGGGGTGTCCTGGCGCAGCGTCTCGCCGCGGAAGAACTCCGGGTGCCGCGAGCGCCACACCAGCATGAGCACCGCGCCCAGCACCAGCAGCCCGATCCCGATGACGAACACGCTGCCCAGGCCGAACACCGACGAGCCGCTGCCGTAGGCCGGGTCGAGGGTGTCGATGGCCGTCTGGACGAACACCGCGGTCAGCATCAGCGCGCCCAGCAGGGGCATGACGCCCTTGACCAGGAGGTCCTTGGCGCTGCGGCGCAGCTCGTGGCGGAAGTACCAGACGCAGGCGTAGGCGGTGATCCCGTAGTAGAAGCAGATCATCAGGCCCAGCGCGTAGATCGTGTCGATGAGCACGTTCTCGCTGATCAGCGTCATCCCCACGTAGAACAGCGCCGTCCCGGCACCGGCCACGAGCGTGGCCGTGGACGGGCCGCGGTAGCGCGGGTGCACGTCGGCCAGGCCCTTCGGCAGCGCGCCGTAGGTCGCCATCGCCAGCAGGGTGCGGGTCGGCGGGAGGAACGTGGTCTGCAGCGACGACGCCGAGCTCGCCACGACCGCGAGGAAGAGCAGGAACGCCAGCCCCGGGCCGAGCACCGGCCCGGCGAGCGCGGCGAAGACGTTGTCCCCGGTGTCCGGGTTGCCCAGGCCCGTGCCCTCGGTGCCGATGCCGGCGTACATCTGCACCGCGATCGCCGCGGTCAGGTAGGTGAGCACGATGACGGCGATGGTCACCAGCGCGGCGCGGCCGGGCGTCCGCGCGGAGCCGGTGGTCTCCTCGTTGACCGTCAGGCAGGTGTCCCAGCCCCAGTAGATGAACAGCGACAGCGACAGCCCCGCGGTGAAGGCGCTGAACGAGGAGATCGCGGTCGGGTCGAGCCAGGAGAACTCGAAGGGGATGCCGCCGGGCGCCGAGCCGGACTTGACCAGCGCGAGCACGACGAACAGCAGCAGCACCGCCATCTGGAAGCCCACCAGGGTGTACTGCACCCGCTTGGTGACCTCCACCCCGCGGTAGGTGACCCAGGTGGCCAGGGCGACGAACACGACGCAGGTCAGCACGTTGACCAGCCGGTCGTCGCCCAGCGAGGCGAGGCTCTCCGACCCGGTGATCTCCCCCAGCAGCAGGTAGAAGAAGGAGACCGCGACCCCGGCGAGGTTGGACAGCACGATGATCGTGGCCAGCAGCGCCCCCCAGCCGGCGAGCCAGCCGACGTAGGGGTTGAACGCCTTGGTGGCCCAGGTGAACGACGTGCCGCAGTCCGGCGCCACCCGGTTGAGCTCCCGGTAGCCGTAGGCCACCAGCAGCATCGGGATGAAGCCGACGAGGAAGACGGCCGGCATCTGCAGGCCGACCTCGGTCACCGTGGGGCCGAGCGTCGCGGTGAGCGCGTAGACCGGCGCGATGCTGGAGATCCCCAGGACGACGCTGGCGAGCAGCCCCACCGAGTTGCTCGAGAGCCCCTTGGCCCTCAGGTCCGCCGGTCCGGGCGCCGGCCGCTGGTCCAGGGTCATGCACGTCCTCCTCGTTGCGCCGAACGGCGTGGAGCCAGGCCCGGCCTGTGCGCCGGGTCACAGCGAGAGACGATCGGGTGACCGTCGCGGGAGGGGAAGGGTCCGCGCCGTACACCCGCCGTCCGGGGTGTCGACACTCCGGCACACTGATCGCTGCGTGAGGAGGATGCACGGCGACTGTTTCCGGCGCGTGTCGGCACGCTCGTGACGCATTCCGTCGATCGTCCGCACGGCCCACACCGAGCAGCGGCGGTCCCGGCCGGGGACGCCGCAACGAGCGCTCCGAGGACCCACGATCCCCCGAATCCGTCGCCCGCCCTCCTTGACACCGCGGATCCCGTCGTCAGGATGGACCCGTACGCTGCGGGCACCGCGACCGCACGACCGATCGGACCGCGACACGATGACCCGCTATGGCGCCCAGTACGGGCCCGACGTCACCTACCTCGGCGTCGACCGCTGCGACCTCGACGACCCCGCCAGCTACGCCGACGCCGACGTCGTCGTCCTGGGTGCGCCGTTCGACGGGGGGACGTCGCACCGTCCCGGCACCCGGTTCGGGCCGCACGCCATCCGGACCACCGACTACCTGGGCCACGACGGGTCCCGGCCCAGCCTGGCGCTGCGCACCGACGGGCTGCGCGACCTGCGGGTGGTCGACGCCGGCGACGTCGAGATGTACTCCGGCGACATCGCGACCGCCCTGCCCGCGCTGGAGGCGGCCGTGGAGAAGGTGGCCCGCGCCGGCGCCGTCCCGGTCGTGCTCGGCGGGGACCACTCGATCGCCTTCGCCGACGCGAAGGGCGTGGCCAACGTCCTCGGCCACGGCCGGGTCTCGATGATCCACTTCGACGCGCACGCCGACACCGGCGACATCGAGTTCGGCTCGCTGTGGGGTCACGGCCAGCCCATGCGCCGGCTCATCGAGTCCGGCGCCCTGCGCGGCGACCGGTTCCTGCAGATCGGGCTGCGCGGCTACTGGCCGCCCCCGGAGACGCTGGACTGGATGGCGCGCCAGCGGATGCGCTCCTACGAGATGACCGAGATCGGCCACCGCGGGCTCGAGGCCTGCCTGACCGAGGCGTTCGGCATCGCCACCGACGAGTGCGAGGGCGTGTTCCTGTCTGTCGACATCGACGTCTGCGACCCCGGGCACGCACCCGGCACCGGGACGCCCGAACCGGGCGGGCTGTCGGCGCGCCAGCTGCTCGACTCCGTCCGCCGCACCTGCCTCGAGCTGCCGGTGGTCGGCGTCGACGTCGTCGAGGTGAGCCCGCCCTACGACCACGCCGACATCACCGCCGCCCTCGCCAACCGGGTGGTGCTCGAGGCCCTCTCGGCCATCGCCCGGCGCCGCCGCGACGCCCGCGACGGCACCCGCTGGGACCCCTCCCTCCCCCTCCTCGCCGACCGCCCCCACACCACCCCGGAGACCCAGGCATGACCGCCCACCCCCTCGACCCGCTCAACGCCGACGAGTTCCGCGCCGCCGCCGCGGTGCTGCGCCGCGACCGGGGCGTCGACGAGCGCTGGCGCTTCGCCTCGATCGAGCTCAAGGAACCGGCCAAGGACGTCGTCCGCGCGTTCACCCCGGGCGACACGATCCGGCGCGAGGCCCGGGTCACCTGCTGGAGCCGCGAGGAGGGCACCGCCTACAAGGCCGTCGTGTCCCTCACCGACGACGCCGTGCTCTCGTGGGAGGCGGTGCCCGGCGAGCAGCCCAACATGACCCTCGACGAGTGGCACGAGGCCCACGAGGCGCTCATCCGGCACCCCACCGTCGTCGAGGCGCTCGCCACGCGCGGCATCACCGACCTCGACCTGGTCCTCATCGACACCTGGGCCTACGGCCACTCGCTCATCCCCGAGGGGCTGCGGGACCGGCGGGTGGGCTGGACCGACGTGTGGCGCCGCTCGGTGCCCGGCGGCAACCCCTACGCCAACCCGGTCAACGGGCTGCACTTCGTCGTCGACCTCAACACCATGGAGCTGCTCCGGGTCGAGGACACGCCGCCACCCGGGCCGAACCTCGCCATGGGCGAGTACGCGCCCTCGCTGGTCCCCGGGCTGGTGCCGCGCAGCGACCTGAAGCCGCTGGAGATCACCCAGCCCGAGGGCGTGTCGTTCCGCCTCGACGGCTGCGAGCTGCGCTGGCAGAACTGGACGATGCGGCTGGGCTTCAACCACCGCGAGGGCCTGGTGATCCACCGGGTCGGCTACGACGACGGCACCGGCACCCGGTCGATCGCGCACCGGCTGTCCTTCGCCGAGATGGTGGTCCCCTACCGCGACCCCGGCCCCGACCACTACCGCCGCACCGCGTTCGACATCGGCGAGTGGGGCCTGGGCTTCATGACGACGTCGCTGGAGCTCGGCTGCGACTGCCTGGGCGAGATCACCTACGTCGACGCCGTCCTGCACGACACCCGCGGCGAGCCGTACACGATCAAGAACGCCATCTGCCTGCACGAGGAGGACGACGGCGTGCTGTGGAAGCACGTCGACGAGAAGGCCGGCGCCGAGGTCCGGCGGTCCCGGCGGATGGTGGTCTCGTTCCACGCCACGGTGGCCAACTACGAGTACCTGACCTACTGGCGCTTCTACCAGGACGGCACGATCGAGTGCGAGGTCCGCGCCACCGGGATCATGGTGACCACCTCCTACGCGGACACCCCGCCGCCGTACGGCACGGTCGTCGACGAGCAGACCTACGCGCCGTTCCACCAGCACTTCGTCGTCGCCCGCCTCGACATGGAGGTCGACGGGCCGGAGAACACCGTGCTGGTCTCCGAGAGCGAGGCGGCGCCGATCTCGCCGCAGAACCCCTACGGCCTCGCGGTCGTGCAGCGCACCCGGCCGCTGGAGACCGAGGCCGAGGGCGGCCAGGACCCCGACTGGGCCTCCCAGCGCAGCTGGAAGGTGGTCAACCGCACCCGGACCACCCGGCTGGGCACCCCGCCCGGCTACAAGCTGGTGTCCGGCGCGGGGATCCCGCCGCTGGCCGACCCGTCCTCACCGATCCTGCAGCGGGCCGGCGTCGTCGCGCACCCGCTCTGGGTCACCCGCTACGACGAGGAGGAGCGCTGGCCGGCCGGCGAGTTCTGCAACCAGAGCCGCCGCGACGCCGGGCTGCCGCGGTGGATCGAGGCCGGCCGGCCCATCGCCGACACCGACATCGTGCTCTGGCACGTGTTCGGCATCCACCACGTCACCCGGCCCGAGGACTGGCCGGTCATGCCCGTCGACACGGTGTCCTTCCAGCTCCGGCCGGTGGGCTTCTTCGACCGCAACCCCGCCCTCGACGTGCCGCCGACCGCCGCGCGGCACTGCCACTGACGGGCGCCTCCCCGACGACGCCGGCCACCGGCGTGCCGGTCCGCGGGTCCTAGAGGCCCGCGGCCGGCAGGTCGGGGCGGCGGGTGCCCCAGGCGTAGGTCTGCTTGCGCAGCCCCAGGTAGATGTGCGTCTCGGTGGAGGTCACGCCCTCGACGGCCCGGATGCGGGCCACGGTCCCGAGCAGCTGGTCGTCGTCCTCGGCGACCACCTCGACGAGCAGGTCGGCCGGGCCGGCGGTGACCACCACGTAGACGACCTCGGGCAGCGCGGCGATCGCGTCGCCGACGACGCGCGGGTCGCCGGCGGTCCGCACGGTGACCATCGCCTGGCGGGAGAACCCGACCTGCATCGGGTCGGTCACCGCCACGACCTGCATGACCCCGGCGTCGAGCAGCCGCTGCACCCGCTGGCGGACGGCGGCCTCGGACAGCCCGACGGCGTGGGCCACCCGGGCGTAGGGACGCCGGCCGTCCTGCTGGAGCTGCTCGATGATCGCCCTGGAGACGTCGTCCAGGACGAACTCACGCTCCCGGATCGCCACCGCCCCCTCCCGGCCGCCGCTGTCCCCGCAGCCTAGCGAGGCCGGCGCCCCGGCCCACCCGGGCGGCACCCGTCCGGGTCAGTCCCGCGGCCGCCGGTGCCGCTACGCGGGCGGGTGCAGGGCCAGCCACAGCTCGACCCGGGTGCCGGGTTCGTCGAGGTCGCGGCCGAGCAGGTCCCCCGCCCGCCGCATGCGCTTGCGCAGCGTGTGCCGGTGCACGCCGAGGGCCGCCGCCGCCGGCTCCCACTGCCCGTGGTGGGCCAGCCAGGCCCGCAGCGAGTCGACCAGATCGCCGGCACCGGCGCGGTCGGCGGCCGCCAGCGGCGCCAGCAGCGCGTCGGCGAACGCGCGGGTGGCCGCGGGGTCGAGCAGCGCCGGCAGTCCCTGCCCGGCGAGGCCGGCGAACGAGGTGACCCCGCCGCCGCGCGCCCGGCTGTGCTCCGCGGCCTGCCGGGCCTGGCGCACGCCGTCGGCCAGCCGCCCCCAGGGCACCGGGCCGGAGATCCCGACGGCGGTGTCGGGCACCCGCTCGGGCAGCGCCTCCAACCGCTCGGGTAGCGGCCCGTCGGAGGCGACGAGCAGGACCAGCGCGCCGTCGAGCTCGGCGGAGAAGGACGCCGAGCCGGCGGCGGCCGCGGCGTCGGCGGCCACGTCGACGGCGGCCGCGCGCCGACCGGCGGCGCCGAGGACCACCAGCACCCGCAGCGGCTCGGCGGGCAGCCGCTCCCCCAGCGCGGCGACCGTGTCGGCGACAGCGGCCTCCTCGCCGGCCAGCAGCATCCGCAGCAGGGCCGCCCGCAACGCGGCCATGGCGCTGTCGAGCCCGCGCGACTGCTCCAGGCGGAGGGTCAGCAGGCCGACCGCGGTGTTGACCACGTGCCGGTCGGCCGCGCCCACGGGCCCGGGCCGGCCCACCGCCAGGAAGCCCCGCGTGCGCCGCTCGGTGCCCAGCGACTGCAGCAGCACCGTCTCCCCCGGCCCGGACAGCGCCGCGCTCGCCGGCGCGCGCACCGACCGCAGCCGGTCCAGCTCCGGCGCGAGGGCCGCGGCCCGCTCGGCCGCCGACGGCGGGACCGCCTCCAGCACGGTGCCGGCGGTGTCGAGGAGCAGCACCCAGCCGGCGACCTGCCGGGCCAGCCGCTGCAGCAGCGGGGCCGGCGAGCCGGGCGCCAGCGCGGCCCGGGTCAGCTCCTGCTGCGCGGCCGCCGCCCGGGCCACGGCCGCGTACTCGTCGGCGGCCAGCGCGGCCGAGACGGTGCGGGACAGCGCGATGAACGGCGTCCGCCGGGGCACCTCGAGCAGCGCCAGCCCGGCGCCCTCGGCGGCGGCCACCAGCTCGGCGGGGACGGCGTCCACCCCCAGCCCGGTGCCCAGGCCCAGCCCGACGACGCCGGCCGCGGCCAGCCGCGAGACGTACGGGCCGACGGGCTCCTCGCGCAGCGCCAGGCCGGTGGTCAGCAGCAGCTCCCCGCCCTCGAGGAACGGCGTCGGGTCGGCCAGCTCGCTGACGTGCACCCAGGACACCGGCCGGTCCACCCCACCCCCTGGCGTGTGCAGCACGAGGTCGAGCGCCGGGTCGGCGACCAGGTCGGCGACGGTGACCGGCACGGAGGACTCCTGACAGAGTGGACATCCGCGCCCCCACGACGCGCCGGTGTGGACGGTACCGCCGGTGTGGCGGGCGTCCCACACTCGCAGGGGGAGCCTCCCCCGCCGGAGGCAGCCGGCCCGTCCCGCCGGCCCATCCGCCAGACCGAGGAGCTGCCGTGACCGACCTGCTCGAGCCCACCGCCACGCTGCCCCAGGAGCGCCGGCTGGTCACCCCGGTCCCCGGTCCCCGCTCGCAGGAGCTCATGGCCCGCCGGGCCGCCGTCGTGTCGGCCGGGGTCGGCACCACCCTGCCGGTGTTCGTCGACCGCGCCGGCGGCGGGGTGGTCGTCGACGTCGACGGCAACTCGCTGATCGACCTGGGCTCGGGCATCGCGGTGGTCAACGTCGGCAACGCCGCCCCGCGGGTCGTCGCCGCGGTGCAGGAGCAGGTGGCGGCCTTCACCCACACCTGCTTCATGGTCACGCCCTACGAGGGCTACGTCGCCGTCTGCGAGGAGCTCGCCCGGGTCACCCCCGGCGACCACGAGAAGCGGTCGGCGCTGTTCAACACCGGCTCGGAGGCCGTCGAGAACGCCGTCAAGATCGCCCGGCACGCGACCGGCCGGCAGGCCGTCGTCGTGTTCGACCACGCCTATCACGGCCGGACCAACCTCACGATGGCGCTGACGGCGAAGAACATGCCGTACAAGCACCGCTTCGGCCCGTTCGCGCCCGAGGTCTACCGGGTCCCGATGTCCTACCCGTTCCGCGACGAGCCCGGCCTCACCGGGGCCGAGGCCGCCGCCCGCGCCATCGCGCAGATCGAGGCCCAGGTCGGCGCGGCCAACGTCGCCGCGGTGCTCATCGAGCCGATCCAGGGCGAGGGCGGCTTCGTCGTCCCGGCCCCGGGCTTCCTGCCGGCGCTGGCCGAGTGGTGCCGCGCGTCGGGCGCGGTCTTCGTCGCCGACGAGGTGCAGACCGGCTTCTGCCGCACCGGCGACTGGTTCGCCTCCGACCACGAGGGCGTCGTCCCCGACCTGGTCACCCTGGCCAAGGGCATGGCCGGCGGCCTGCCGCTGGCCGCCGTGACCGGCCGCGCCGAGATCATGGACGCCGTGCACACCGGCGGGCTCGGCGGCACCTACGGCGGCAACCCAGTGGCCTGCGCCGCCGCCCTGGCCTCGATCGAGACCATGCGCGAGCGCGACCTCGCCGGCGCCGCACGCGCCATCGGCGACACCATGCTCCCCCGCCTGCGCGCGCTGCAGGCGCGCACGCCGGCCATCGGCGACGTCCGCGGGCGGGGCGCGATGATCGCCGTCGAGCTGGTCCGGCCGGGCACCACCGAGCCCGACGCCGCCCTCACCGGCCGCATCGCGCGCGCCTGCCACGCCGAGGGCGTCGTCGTCCTGACCGCCGGCACGTTCGGCAACGTGCTGCGCTTCCTGCCGCCCCTGGTCATCGGCCAGGACCTGCTCGGCGAGGGGCTCGAGGTCCTCGTGGCCGCGTTCGCCGCGCAGGTCGGCTGACCCGCCCGGCGGCACGTGGCCCCGGTCCCCGCAGGGACCGGGGCCTCGTGCCGCGGGGGGCTACACCTCGATGCCGGTGAGCACCAGGACGCGCTCCTCGGTGAGGTCCTCCATCGCCGCGTGCACGCCCTCCCGGCCGGTGCCGGAGTCCTTGACCCCGCCGTAGGGCATCTGGTCGGCGCGGAAGCTGGGCACGTCGCCGATCACCACGCCGCCGACGTCGAGCACCGCGGCGGCGCGGAAGGCCACCTGCAGGTCGCGGGTGAACACCCCGGCCTGCAGGCCGAAGCGGCTGTCGTTGACCCGGTCGAAGGCCTCGTCGAGCGAGTCGACGACGTCGATGACCACCACCGGGCCGAAGACCTCCTCGCACGCCAGCTTCTCCGTCGCGGGGACGTCGGTGACCACGGTGGGCGCGTACGTCGCGCCGGTGCGCTGCCCGCCGGTGAGCACCCGCGCGCCGGCGGCGGCGGCGTCGGCGACCCAGCTCTCCACCCGGCGGGCGGCGGCCTCGTCGATGAGCGGGCCGACGTCGGTGCTCTCGTCGGTGGGGTCGCCGGTGGCCAGCCGCTGCACCGCCTCGACCACCCGCGTGGTCAGCGCCTCGGCGACCGCGCGGTGGGCGAACACCCGCTGCACCGAGATGCAGGACTGCCCGGCCTGGTACATGGCGAAGGTCGCGATCCGCGACGCCGCCCACGACAGGGACTTCTCGTCGTCCTGGTCCGGCCCGACGACGGCGGCGGCGTTCCCACCGAGCTCGAGGGTGACGTGCTTGCGCGGCGCGGACTCCCTGATCGACCAGCCCACCGGCACCGAGCCGGTGAACGAGACGACCGGCAGCCGGGGGTCGCGGACCAGGTCGGCGGCGACCTCGTTCGGGACCGGCAGCACCGACCAGGCGCCCGAGGGCAGCGCGGTCTCGGCGAGGAGCTCACCGAGCAGCAGCGCCGTCAGCGGGGTGGCCGGGGCGGGCTTGAGCACGATCGGCGCACCGACGGCGATCGCCGGCGCCACCTTGTGGGCCACCAGGTTGATCGGGAAGTTGAACGGGGCGATGCCGAGCACCGGGCCCCGGGGGACGCGCCGCACCAGCGCCATCCGGCCGGTGGCCGCCGGGTCGGTGTCCAGCCGCTGCAGCGTGCCCGACCAGCGGCGGGCCTCCTCGGCGCCCCAGCGGAAGGTCGACACCGCGCGGGCGACCTCGAGCCGGGACCACTTCAGCGGCTTGCCCGACTCGGCGGTGATCAGCGCGGCGACCTCCTCGGCGCGCTCGGCGAGCCGGCGCGAGACGTGGTCGAGGGCGGCGGCCCGCACGTGCGCGGGGGTGGCGGCGAACTCGCGGCGCACCCGGGCGGCCTCGGCGACCGCGGTCTCGACGTCGTCGGCGGTGGCGGTGGTGGTCCGGCCGGCGAGCGACCCGTCGTGCGGCGAGCGGACCTCGAGCACCTCGCCGCCGTGCGCGGGACGCCCGGCGATCCAGTACGGGGTGGTGGTCACGGTTCCTCCTCGGGGACGCGGGGCTGCGCAGCGAGCGTGCCGGAGGAGAGTCGGGTCCCGGGACGGCCGATCCGTCCACCGCCGCGGTCCGGGGACGCCGTCGTGGCACTCCGCGGACGTCGGCGGGGACCGGCCGGCGACCGACGGTCTGGCCCGTCCGGAGGCCCCGGGACTACGATCCACGCACCGCACGCTCCTCCTGACGACGGGATCCGTACCCATGACCACCACGGAGCAGGACGTCGCGACGCCGGACCAGGGCATCGGTGCGGACGCGACCGCCAACCTGTGGCTGCACTTCTCCCGCATGGGCGCCTACCGCGACACCCCGCCGCCGGTGATCGTCCGCGGCGAGGGCGCGTCGATCTACGACGACCGCGGACGCCGGTACCTCGACGGCCTGGCCGGCCTGTTCGTCGTCCAGGCCGGCCACGGCCGGCGCGTGCTGGCCGAGGCCGCCGCCCGCCAGGCCGAGCAGCTGGCGTTCTTCCCGCTGTGGTCCTACGCCCACCCGACGGCGATCGAGCTCTCGCAGCGGCTGGCCGCCGCCGCTCCCGGCGACCTGGACCGGGTCTTCTTCACGACCGGCGGCAGCGAGGCCGTGGAGACGGCGTGGAAGGTGGCCAAGCAGTACTTCAAGCTGACCGGCCGGCCGCAGAAGACCAAGGTGATCAGCCGGGCGGTGGCCTACCACGGGACCACGCACGGGGCGCTGTCGATCACCGGCATCCCCGCGCTCAAGCAGCCCTTCGAGCCGCTGGTGCCCGGCAGCGTCCGGGTGCCCAACACCAACCTCTACCGGGCTCCGGTGTTCGGCGACGACCCCGAGGCGTTCGGCCGGTGGGCGGCCGACCAGATCGAGCAGGCGATCCTCTTCGAGGGCCCGGACACGGTGGCCGCCGTCTTCCTGGAGCCGGTGCAGAACGCCGGCGGCTGCTTCCCGCCGCCCCCCGGCTACTTCGCGCGGGTGCGCGAGATCTGCGACCGGCACGACGTGCTGCTGGTCAGCGACGAGGTGATCTGCGCCTTCGGCCGGCTGGGCACGACCTTCGCGTGCACGAAGTTCGGCTTCGTGCCGGACATGATCACCTGCGCCAAGGGCATGACCTCGGGCTACTCCCCCATCGGCGCGATGATCGCCTCGAGCCGCGTCGTCGAGCCCTTCCTGCGCGACACCGCGTCGTTCCCGCACGGGTACACCTTCGGCGGGCACCCGGTCAGCTGCGCGGTGGCCCTGGCCAACCTCGACCTCATGGCCGAGGAGGGGCTCGAGCGGCGGGTCCTCGACGACGAGGGCGCCTTCCGGGCGACGCTGGAGGAGCTGCTGGACCTGCCGATCGTCGGCGACGTCCGCGGCGACGGGTACTTCTACGGGATCGAGCTGGTGAAGGACAAGGCGACGAAGGAGACCTTCGACGCCGCGGAGTCCGAGCGGCTGCTGCGCGGGTTCCTCTCCGGCGCGCTGTTCGACGCCGGCCTGTACTGCCGCGCCGACGACCGCGGTGACCCGGTCATCCAGCTCGCCCCGCCGCTGGTCTGCGGGCAGGCCGAGTTCGAGGAGATGGAGCAGATCCTCCGCAGCGTGCTGACCGAGGCCTGGGCCCGGCTGTGATCGGCGAGGCATGGGAAGCAATCCGCACGTCCTGCGGCCCAGGACGTGCGGAGCGCTTCCTATGCCACGCCCTCCCGCGCGGGGACGCACAGCACCGGGCGGTCGGACAGGTGCAGCAGCTTGTGCGACACCGACCCGAGGAAGGCACCGCGCAGCGGGCTCTCCCCGCGGGTGCCGACGACGACGACCCGGCCGTCGTGCCGGCGCGCGGCGTCGACCAGCGCCTGGGCCGGCTTCTGCGACAGCACCTCGACGACGGTCTCGACGCCGGCGGCCTGCGCCTCCTCGACCGCGTGCGCCACCGCCGTGCGGCCCATCTCGGTGAGCGCCCGCTGGTGGGCCTGGAACTCCTCGCCCAGCCTGCCGGGCGGCTCGACGCCGTACACGAGGACGAGCGGCTCGTCGAACCGGGCGGCCAGCGAGATCGCCATGGCCAGGGCCGGCCGGGACCCCGGCGACTCGTCGTAGCCCAGGACGATGCTCACCGCAGCTCCTCGTCGACGTGGATGCGGTCACCGGCGATCCCCGGCCGCTCCTGCCAGTACCGGCGGTCGCGGCTGCGCCAGACGACCATGAGCACCAGGCCGAGCACGAAGATCCCGACGCCGATGACCAGCGGCGGGCCCACGCCCAGCCACGCCTGGCCGGTGTAGGAGTTCTCCGGGTCGGCGAGGTCGCGGATCGAGAGCGCCAGCAGCCAGATCAGCAGCCCGGCCCCGACCAGCGGGCCCACCCCGATGAGCAGGAACGCCGACACGCTTCGGGTCAGCTGCCGGCGGTGGTAGACGGCGCAGGCGATGCCGGTGAGCGCGTAGTAGAAGGCGATGAGCAGCGACAGCGCGGTGATCGAGTCGAACAGCGCGTTCTCGCTGAGCAGGCTCACCCCGACGAACCAGATGCTGGCGATGACGCCGACCCACCAGGTGGAGACGTCGGGCGTGCGGTGGCGCGGTGAGATGTGCCCGAACCGGCGCGGCAGCGCGTGCCGCCGGGCCATCGACAGGCCGGTGCGCGACGCCGGGAGGATCGTCGTCTGGGTGGACGCGATCGCGGCCGTGGCGACCGCCAGCAGGACCACCCAGTCCCAGCCGCCCATCACCTCGGTGGACAGCAGCGCGAAGATCGCCTCCTCCTCGTCGGCGTTGTCGGCCAGGTAGTCGGTGCCGGCGAAGGCGAGGACGGCGATCGCGACGGAGACGTAGGTGACCAGCAGGACGACGGTGGACACGATCGCCGCGCGGCCGGGCGTCGACGTGGAGTCGCGGGTCTCCTCGGTCAGGTTGACCGCCGACTCCCAGCCCCAGTACGCGAACACGCCGAGCAGCAGCCCGCCGCTGAGTGCCGCGCCCCCGGCGCCGAACGGGTTGAGCCAGTCCCAGCTGGGGTCGAGCCCGCCCAGCGTGCTGTCGCCGCTCACCCCCCGGTAGATCGCGACCGCCGCGAACACCAGCAGGGCTCCGGTCTGGGCGAGGATCAGCACGTTCTGCAGCCGCGCCGACAGCTCCGTGCCGAGTACGCAGATCCACGTCATGAGCAGGATCAGCCCGACGGTGAGCACCAGGACGACGGCGGTGTTCTCGGCCAGCGAGTCCAGGTTGAGCAGGCGCAGCGTGAAGACGACGCCCACGTTGGCCAGCGACCCGATGATGAGGACGCCGGTCATCGTGATCGCCCAGCCGCCGATCCAGCCGGCCCACGGCCCCATCGCCCGGGTGACCCAGGAGAACGTCGTCCCGCAGTCGGGATCGACCCGGTTGAGCGCGGCGAAGGCCGACGCGATGAGCACCATCGGCACGAACGAGGCCAGCAGGATGCCCGGGGCGTGCACCCCGCTGATGGCCACGAGGGCACCGATGATCGCCGCGAGGGTGTAGGCCGGGGAGGTGGAGGCCAGGCCGATCACGAGGGCGTCGACGAACCCGATCGCGCCCGGGCGGAGGGTGGCCTCCTCCCCCGGGCGGACGACGGGGTCGGCGGAGTCCGGCTGCATGCGACGGTTATCGCAGCGATCCGGCCATCCGACAAGGGTTCGGCGGCCGCGGACCTGCATCGACCACCGAACTCGTCGCTAGACTGCCCGCCTCCCGTGGAGGTGGACATGCGCATCCTGCTGGTGGGTGCCGGTGGGGTCGGCAGCGCGATCACGGCGATCGCGGCCCGGCGCGAGTTCGTGACGCGGCTCGTCGTCGCCGACTACGACCCCGCCCGTGCGGAGAAGGCCGTCGCCGCGGCGGGCGACCCGCGGTTCGTGGCCGCCCGGGTCGACGCCTCCCACGAGGCCGGCGTCCGGTCCCTGCTCGCCGAGCACGACTGCGACGTGCTGCTCAACGCGACCGACCCGCGGTTCGTCATGCCGCTGTTCCGGGCCGCGCTCGCCGCCGGCGTCGACTACCTGGACATGGCGATGTCGCTGTCGCGCCCGCACCCCGAGCGCCCCTACGAGCTGACCGGGGTGAAGCTCGGCGACGAGCAGTTCGCGCTCGCGGGCGAGTGGGAGGCGGCCGGGCGGCTGGCCCTGGTCGGCATGGGGGTGGAGCCGGGCCTGTCCGACGTGTTCGCCCGGTACGCCGCCGACCACCTGTTCGCCGAGATCGACGAGCTCGGCGTCCGCGACGGGTCGGACCTGACCGTGCGCGGGCACGCGTTCGCGCCGTCGTTCAACATCTGGACCACGATCGAGGAGTGCCTCAACCCGCCGGTCGTGTGGGAGCGCGACCGCGGCTGGTACACGACCGAGCCCTTCAGCGAGCCGGAGGTCTTCGACTTCCCCGAGGGCATCGGGCCGGTCGAGTGCGTCAACGTGGAGCACGAGGAGGTGCTCCTCATGCCGCGGTGGGTCGACGCCGGGCGGGTCACCTTCAAGTACGGCCTCGGGAGCGAGTTCATCACCGTCCTCAAGGCCCTGCACACCACCGGCCTGGACTCCACGACGCCGGTGCGCGTGGGCGACGTCGAGGTCGCGCCGCGCGACCTGGTCGCCGCGGCGCTGCCCGACCCGGCCTCGCTCGGCGAGCTGATGACCGGGCGGACCTGCGCGGGCCTGTGGGTGAGCGGCACCGGCACCGACGGCCGGCCGCGGCAGGTGTACCTGTACCACGTGGTCGACAACGCCTGGTCGATGGCCGAGTACGGGTCCCAGGCGGTGGTCTGGCAGACCGCGGTGAACCCCGTCGTCGCGCTCGAGCTCCTGGCGACCGGCCGGTGGCGGGGCACCGGGGTGCTGGGGCCGGAGGCCCTCGACGCGGGGCCCTTCCTCGACCTGCTGACCGCCTACGGCTCTCCCTGGGGGATGCGCGAGGGCGGCTGAGGAAGGACCCCCTTGCCCCCCACCGCTCGCACGCTCGCGGCGGGACCCTGCAAGGGGGCCGACCTCTGCTCCCTAGGTGAAGGCGGGCATGATCTCGTCGTGGATCAGCCGTAGCTGCTCCTCCACGGTGGCCACCCCGGGCAGCTCGCGGCCGGTGAAGGCCTTGACGATCGAGGCGTCGTTGATCGCGGCGATGACGTGGTTGACCCCCGCCGGCTCGATCTCCTTGATCATGGCCGTGACCTCCTCGGGCGTACCGGCGAAGGACAGCTTGTCGGTCAGCTCGGGCGTCGTCAGCTCGATGCCCTTGGCGAGGTCGCCACCGGCGATCGCGTCGACGATCGGCGTGAGCTGGTCGGGGTCGACACCGTGCCGCTCGAGCTGCTCGGCCGGCATGGAGGAGGCGTAGATGCCGACCATGCTGCGGGCGGCCTCCTTGGCGGCGGCGGAGTCGCGGCCGACCGCGAGGACCACCCACGCGCCGAAGTCCAGCGTCGTCCAGTCCTTGCCGGCCTTCTCGGCCCCGATCCGGAAGTGCTCGGCCGCGTAGTCGTAGGCCTGCCGGCTGTAGCTGAGCGCCTGGTGGCACCCGTCGGAGTACTGCGCCGCCGCCTCGAAGGAGCGCGGCCCGCGCATGGCCCCCATCTTCACCGGCACCCGCTCCTGCACCGGCCGGGCGAAGGTGAACAGCCCGTCGTAGCGGAAGAACTCGCCGTCGAAGGTGATGGCACCCTCGTCGAGCAGGGTCCGGACGACGTGGACCCCCTCGATGGTGCGCGAGAGCGGCTTCATCCCCTTCCAGTCCAGCTTGTACTGCGCCAGCAGCCCGAAGTTGCCGCTCGAGAGCACGACCTCGGCCCGGCCGCCGCTGAGCTCGTCGAGCGTCGCGGCCGCCTGGGCGATGAGCGAGGGCTCCCGCAGCGTCACCGACGACACGCTCGGCCCCATCCGCACCCGCGACGTCCGCGCCGCGGCCGCGGCGAAGAGCAGCCAGAGGTCCTTGTGCCAGGTCTCGTCGGCGGCGTACACGGCGTAGAAGCCGAGTTCGTCGGCGAGCTCGATCGCCCGCAGCGACTCCTCCAGGGAGTAGTCGGGCAGCATCGCGTAGCTGAACTTCATCGGATCTCCTCACTCACCGGGACACCGGCGTCCCGCCGGATCTGCTGGAGCTGTGCGGCCACCTCGCGGGCGTCGCCCTCGGGGACGTGGGCAGAGTGCCGGTCCGGCCGGGCGGCGAACAGGTACAGGAGCCCGGTGCCGGCGACGATGGCCAGGCCGATCGCGACGATCCAGCGGTCGAGGAAGGTCTCGGTGCCGGGGGCGGGCTTGAGCAGCAGGACGATGGCGAAGACCCCGTAGGCCAGGGCCAGCACGTTGACCACCAGGCCGGCCGAGCCGAGGTTCCACACCCCCGCCGGGCGCCACCCCTTGAGCCGCTGCCGGAGCGCCGCCAGCACCACGGCCTGGAAGGCGATGTAGATGCCCAGCACCGCGAAGGCGGTGACGCGGGCGAGGGAGTCCGGCTGCCAGAAGACGAACAGGCAGATGAGCACCGGGACGACGCAGACGACCAGCAGCGCGTTGGTCGGGACCGCGTGCCGGCTGGACACGTGGCCCAGCCAGCCGCTGGCCGGGAGCATCCGGTCGCGGGCGAAGGCGTAGAGCAGCCGGCTGCCGGCGGCCTGCAGTGACAGCACGCAGGAGATGAAGGCGACGACCGTGACGACGAGGAAGACCTTCGAGCCCACGGTCCCGAGCGAGCTCTCCAGGATGGTGGGGATCGGGTCGACGTCCTCACCGGCCATGATCGCCTGCAGCTGGGCGTCGGGGGCGGCCAGCACGTAGCCGGCGTAGGACAGGAAGCCCGAGACCCCGCCGACGAGGATGGTCAGGATCATCGCGCGCGGGATCCGGCGGGCCGGGTCGGCGACCTCCTCGGCGACGTCGCCGCAGGCCTCGAACCCGTAGAAGAGGAACAGGCCGGACAGCGCCGCGGCGAGGAAGGTGCCGATGTACGCGTCGCCGCCGCCGGCGCCGAGGGTGTCGAAGAAGACCGAGAACGGCTGCTCGCGGCGGAACAGCAGCAGGAACAGCCCGAGGGCGACGACGCCGACGAGCTCGGCTGCCAGGCCGATGCGGGCGATCCGGGCGAGCGTGCGGGTGCCGCTGTAGTTGACCAGGAACGCGATGACGAGCAGCCCCACCGCGGTGGCGAGGACGACGCCCGGGGTGGCGTCGATGCTGAACAGCGCGGCGACGAAGCCGCCGCCGAACTGGGCGACGGCCGTGACGGTGACGATGATCGCCCAGATGTAGATCCACGAGACGATCCAGGCGTAGCGCCGGTTCCACAGCCGCCGGGTCCACGGGTAGATGCCGCCGGCCAGCGGGTACTGCGAGACGACCTCGCCGAAGACCAGCGCGACCAGCAGCTGGCCGACCCCGACGATCACGATCCACCAGATCGCCGGCGGTCCCCCGATGGAGAGGCTGTAGGCGAACAGCGAGTAGACGCCGACCAGCGGGGACAGGTAGGTGAAGCCGAGGGCCATGTTCGCCCACAGGCCCATGCTCCGGTCGAACTCCCCGTGGTAGCCGAGGGCGGCGAGCTGGGCGTCGTCGTCGGTCCGGCCGACGGGGGCTCCTGGTGCGGTCACCGGGCGGTCTCCTCGCGAGGGTGGGGGCGCGCCGGCGGACGCCGGTGTGCGCCAGGCCACACGGACGCCGGAAACCTATAGAGCCAGAGGTCACAGGACAAGGGCCGCGGCGCCCGGCCGTGGGACCGTCCGGCCCGGTGCGCTCAGGCGGTGAGCAGCCGGTGGTCCTCGACCGGCACGGACCGCCACGGGACGCCGGGGACCGCGGTGACCGGGCCGGCGGCGACCGCGGCCGGGGACACCAGGGCGCCGACCAGCCATCGCGGCGCGGTGGAGAGGACGACCCGGTCCTCGTCGTTGAGCAGCAGGAACGGCGCCCCGGGGCCGAGCTGGTGCAGGAGGTGGGACTCGAATCGGCCGACCGGGACGTCGGCCCCGGCCACGCCGGCGAACTCGCCGTCGACCACCACCGGCTCGGTCAGCGTCAGCAGGTACCGGCCGGTGCCGTGGACGTCGACGTAGGGCCCGACGACGTGCCGCCGCCCGGTCCGCCGGGGCACGTCGAACCACGCGGCCGCGGTGTAGTCGTAGTAGCCGAGGCTGGTCGGCCGCAGGTCGGGCTCGAGGCTGCGCAGCCGGCCGCCGTCGGGGTCGGCCTGCCACCACTCCAGGCGCAGCGGCAGGCCGCGCGCGGGACGCGGCGCGACGACGAGCCCGAGGCCGACGGCGAGCTGGCCGGGCTCGTGCAGGAGGTCGCGGACGTCGTCGCCGAGGACCGGCCGCCCGGCCCGCAGGCCCTCGCGCGCGGCCGGCCGCAGCGCTGCGTCGTGCACCTCGGCGACGGTGGCGAAGACCTGCTCGACCACCTCGGACACCGCCTCGACCACCGGGGTCACGAGACCTCCCGGCGGGCGAGGGTCCCGTCGCCGCCGTCCGCGCGCAGCCGCAGCTCGATCGACCACAGCGTACGGGTCTCGATGTGCTCCTCGGTGAGCGCCCGGGCCGCGGCGGGGTCGCGGGCCTCGACGGCGTCCACCACGGCCCGGTGGGCGGCGACGATGCGGTCGAGCAGGGCGGGGGCGTGGGCCGGCGGCCAGGGCAGCTGCCCGAGTTCCAGGTGCAGGTCCATCTCCTGCATGGTCAGCCGCACCGACTGGGCGCAGGCGGCGAGCTCGACGTAGTAGCGGCCCTCGGCCCGGCGCTGCCCGGTGACCGTGCCGGCCCGGGCCAGCCGGTCGACGATGTCGCGCAGCCGGGCGATCTCGACCCGCGACGCCCGGGTCGCCGCGAGCCGGGCCGCCGCGGAGGCGACCGCGCCGTGCACGTCGCCGAGCTCGCGCAGGTCGGTGGTGGCCAGCTCGGCGAGCCGGGCGTCGGCCAGCTCGGCGAGGACGTCGTCGCGGGCCTGCACGAAGCTGCCTCCACCGCGGCCCCGGCGGGTCTCGACCAGCCCGAGCCCACGCAGCTCGGCCAGCGCCTCGCGCAGCGTCATCGTCGAGACGTTGAGCATGGTGGCCAGGTCGGTCTCGGCCGGGAGCTGCTCGCCGTCGCCGAGCAGGCCCAGGGCGATGGCGCTGCCCACGCGCCGCACGACCGCCTCGCTGCGGAGGGCGCCGTCGTCGAGGGGGGCGAAGACGGCCCGCCGGGCGTCACCGCTGAGCAGTTGCACGCTCGCCTCCTGTGACGGGTGGACACCTCAGTGTGTCACCGCGATCGGCACCCTTAACCGTTGAATCCATAGGTTTTGATGGCTAGCGTGACGCCCACCCCAGCCATCCTGTGACGAGGAGCACGCAGTGACACAGGTCGAGCCCGACCGGGCGCCCGGCGCAGACGCGCTCTCCGAGCCCTTCACGCCGGGCGCCCCGTCCAACCCGCCGGAGCTGGCCGGGTACCCGGAGCTGCTGGCCGGCCCGGTCCCCTCGCCGGTCGCCGACCCGAGGACGGCGGCGTTCGTCGAGCAGTGGCGCAACGCCTCCTACAACTGCTTCTCCTCCGGCCACAAGTTCTGCCGCGAGGTCTGCCCGGTCACCCAGGTCGAGCGCAACGAGTCGTGGACCCCGACGGCCTTCCACGCCAACGTCGTCGCCATGGAGCGCGGCGAGCTCGACGTCGCCGACGTCGCCGCCGACTACGTCAACTGCACCCAGTGCGGTGCGTGCGAGCTGCGCTGTCCCAACACGCTGTTCACCGGCGACTTCTACCGGTTCCGCACCCGCACGGTCGACGTCGTCAAGGCGGTGCGCTCGCTGGCCGTGGAGAGCGGCGTGCACCAGCCGAGCTGGCAGGTGTGGAACGAGCGCACCGACCTGCGCACCCACGAGCCGGTCCTGGGCGAGACGCCGGTCAGCCAGGAGAGGGTGCGCGACTGGGCCGAGGGGCTCGACATCCCGGTCGGCGGGGAGACGGTGCTGTTCGTCGACTGCGAGGCCGCCTTCTACCGGACGTCGGTGCCGCGAGCCGTGGCGCAGGTGCTGCAGATGGCCGGCTACGAGTTCGGCCTGATGCGCGACCAGTGGTGCTGCGGCGGGCCGGCCGCCGAGATGGGGTACACCGAGCAGGCGCAGCGGTTCGCCCGGCACAACCTCGACGACTGGCGGGCCACCGGCACCAGGCGGGTGCTCGTGCTCGACCCGCACGACTACATCAGCTTCACCGAGGACTACCCCAGGTACTTCGGCGAGGAGTTCGACATCGAGGTCGTGCTGGTCATCGAGGTGCTGGCCCAGCTGCTGCGCGAGGGGCGGCTGACCCCCTCGGTGCCGGTGGACCGGGCGATCACGTACCACGACCCGTGCCGGCTCAACAAGCGCAAGGGGATCTGGCAGGAGCCTCGCGAGCTGCTGCGCGCCATCCCCGGGCTGCGCTTCGAGGACGTCGACCGGGTGACCCAGTGGTCCTACTGCTCCGGAGGCGGCGGCGGCCTGCCGATCGAGAAGCCCGAGCTGACCGCCAAGATCAGCGCACTGCGCCTCGAGCGGGCCGCCGAGCTCGACGTCGACACGCTGGTCAGCGCCTGCCCGTGGTCGGAGCGCCCGCTGTCGGAGGCCGGCGACGCGCAGGACATCGACGTCGTCGACCTGCACGAGCTGTTCGCCCAGTCCCTCGGCATCAGCGTGGGCGGCTCCCGCGGCGACGTCGGCGACCGCCGGCTGGCCCAGGAGCGCACCGGCGTCCCCGGCCGGGCCCGGCGGGCGCACGGCAGCTCGCGCGGCGGCTGCGGCGGGGGCGGGTGCGGCAACGGTTCCGGCGGCTGCGGGTGCGGAGGGCACTGACCATGACGATGACCGAACCGGCCCCGTTCACCACCGAGCCGCTCGGCGAGGACCGGCTCAACCAGCTCGTCGCCGCGCTGCGGCCGGTGCTGGCCGACGACCAGCTCCTGCTGGCCAAGACCGACCGCTGGAACCGGGCCCGCGTGCCGGCGCCCTTCCCGGTGCACCGCTGGTCCGAGCGGGTGCCCGACGTGGTGGTCATGCCCACCTCCACCGAGCAGGTGGCCGCGGTGGTCCGGATCGCCAACGAGCTGAAGGTCCCCGTCGTCCCCCGCGACGGCGGCACCGGGCTCACCGACGGCGCCGTCCCGCACCGGCGCGGCATCGTCGTCGACGTCAAGAAGATGAACCAGATCCACGAGCTGGACCTGGTCAACCGGACCGTCACCGTCGGCACCGGCATCAACATGCTCAAGCTCAACGAGCGGCTGGCACCGCACGGGCTGTTCTACCCGGACGACCCGGCGTCCTACCCGTGCTCGCTGGTCGGCGGCCGGATCGGCACCAGCGGTTGGTCGCTGATCGGCTCCCGGTACGGGCACACCCGCGACCTGGTGCTCAGCTTCGACCACGTGCTGCCGACCGGCGAGGTGCTGCACGTCGGCGACGGCATCGGCCAGAAGATCAGCAAGAGCTCCAGCGGCTACCAGCTCAAGCACCTGTTCATGGGGCACCAGGGCACCCTCGGCATCGCCACGCGGGCGACGCTCAAGCTGTTCCCCAAGCCCGAGGCCGAGCTCTCCCCGTTCTGGGCGTTCGACAGCTACGAGGACGCCCACGCGTGCACCGGTGCGCTGGCCCGCGCCGGGGTGGCCACCTTCGCCGGCGCCGTGCTCTTCGACGAGCACAAGGTCGCCTACCTGCGCCGCGACGACGAGGCCTACATCCCGCAGCCGGCCGACGTCCGCGCCCTGGTCTGCGCGGTCATGTACGGCTACGAGGACGAGGTGCGCGCCGGCGGGAAGCGGCTGTTCCGGATCGCGAAGGAGCACGGGGCCCGCTACCTCGGCGACGAGATCTCCGAGGGCGACTGGGCCGCCCGGCACGACCGGTACGCCACTCCCCTGCACGGCCGGACCAAGGACGGCCAGGTCATCCCGATGTCCTGGCACTGCGAGGACGCCGCGGTCAACTTCTCCGCCGTCCCCGCGGTCAGCCGGGCCTGGCACGAGATCATGGCCGACCTGCGCCGGAAGACCGACGTCTTCGACGACTGGGGCATGTTCGCCTACACCTCCGGCAGCACCGGGGTCGACTACCTCACCGAGATCGACGTCGGCATCTGGGAGCAGCGCCTCGACGACGCCGCCTGGGCCGCCTGGGTGCAGGCCAAGCGCGACATCGCCGCGGTGGCGATCGCGCACGGCGGGTCGATGAGCGCCTGCCACGGCTCCTGCCGCGAGGGCGAGGTCGACCTGCTCCCGCAGGAGCTGGGCAAGGGGTTCGACGTGATGCTCGAGGTCAAGCGGGCGCTGGACCCGAACAACGTCATGAACCCGGGCAAGTACCTGCTCGACCGGGCCTACGGGAGGGACACGACCGATGAGAACCGATGACCAGCCCGCCGGCCCGGCCGCGACCGCTCCGTACCGCTTCGCCGAGCAGCACACCCCGCCACCGCCGGTGCGGGTCAGCGAGGTGGCGCAGACGACGTTCGAGCACGTCTACGAGGTTGACCCCCGGCTGATGCAGGAGCACGTGCTGCAGCAGGTGTTCCCCAACTGGGACACGCTGCGGATCATGCGCAGCCGGCACGACCACCTGGCGTGGATGCACCGGCACTTCGCCGAGAAGGTCGTCACCGGCTCCGAACTGCTCGCCGAGGTGGAGGCAGAGGGAGCAGGGAATCCGCAGCCGGAGACCCCCGGTGCTGGACCGATCAGCGGCCCGGTAGCACCATGACCACCGGATCAGCACCGATGACCGACGAGAGGGACCCCGAGTGAGCGAGAAGCTCGAACTGCGCAACGTCGTCGGCGGGGAGCACGTCGACACCGCCGACGGCCGCCGGATGGACCTCGTCGACCCGTCCACCGGGGAGGTGTTCGCCTCCGCGCCGGTGTCGGGCCCCGAGGACGTCGACCGCGCCTACCGGGTGGCCGCCGACGCGTTCGAGACCTGGCGGGACACCACCCCCTCGGAGCGGCAGCAGGCGCTGCTCAAGCTGGCCGACGCGGTGGAGGAGCACGCCGAGGAGCTCGTGGCGCTGGAGAGCCGCAACACCGGCAAGCCGCTCGGGCTGACCGCCTCGGAGGAGATCCCCCCGATGGTCGACCAGATCCGGTTCTTCGCCGGTGCCGCCCGCACGCTGGAGGGCAAGGCGGCCGCGGAGTACATGAAGGGGCACACCAGCTTCATCCGGCGCGAGCCCATCGGCGTCGTCGGCCAGGTGACCCCGTGGAACTACCCGATGATGATGGCGGTCTGGAAGATCGCCCCGGCGCTGGCGGCGGGCAACACCGTCGTCCTCAAGCCCTCGGACACCACGCCGGTCACCACGCTGCGGCTGGCCGAGCTGGCCGCCGAGATCCTGCCGCCGGGCGTGCTCAACGTCGTCTGCGGCGACCGCGACACCGGCCGGGCGCTCGTGGAGCACCGGACGCCGCAGCTGGTGGCGATCACCGGGTCGGTCCGCGCCGGCATGGAGGTCGCCGGCGCCGCGGCGAAGGACGTGAAGCGGGTGCACCTCGAGCTCGGCGGCAAGGCGCCGGTCGTGGTCTTCGACGACGCCGACCTCGAGGCCGCGGCCGAGGCGATCGCCGTCGCCGGCTACTTCAACGCCGGGCAGGACTGCACCGCCGCCTCCCGGGTGCTGGCCGGCCCCGGGATCCACGACGACTTCGTCGCGGCGCTGACCGAGCAGGCCCGCAACACCGCCACCACCTACGAGAAGGGCGCCGGCGACGAGGACGCCCTGGTGCCGCCGGTGAACAACGCCAACCAGCTGGCGCACGTCACCGGGTTCCTCGACCGCGCGCCCGACCACGCCGAGGTCACCACCGGTGGGCACCGGCTGGGCGACCGGGGCTTCTTCGTCGAGCCGACCGTGGTGGCGGGCCTGCGGCAGGACGACGAGATGGTGCAGCGGGAGGTCTTCGGCCCGGTCATCACCGTGCAGCGGTTCACCGACGAGGACGAGGCGGTGCGCTGGGCCAACGGCGTCGAGCTGGGTCTGGCCTCCAGCGTGTGGACGAGGGACTTCGGCCGCGCGATGCGCATGAGCAAGCGGCTGGACTTCGGCTGCGTGTGGATCAACACCCACATCCCGCTGGTCGCCGAGATGCCGCACGGCGGGTTCAAGCACTCCGGCTACGGCAAGGACCTCTCGCTGTACGGCCTGGAGGACTACACCCGCGTCAAGCACGTCATGGCCAACATCGAGTCCTGACCACCCGACGAGGGGCCCCGGTCCACCCGGACCGGGGCCCCTCGTCGTCCTCGTGTCCGGGCCGAGTGAGCACCTGCGGTCGACGACACGCGCCGGCGCGCCGCGGGCGGCGACCACGACTGCGCAGTCGCGTGGATCCACAGCCGCAGCGTCCGTCCACCGGTGACCGGCGCCCCCGGCCACCGCCCGCCGTCGCGGTCAGCGTCGGTGCGTGACCAGACACCTGCTCCCGCCGATCTACACCCGCGCCGCGGCCGACGTCGCCGAGCTGACCCGCGCGCAGCTCGCGGGGGACGGCGTGCGGGTCACCCGCGGCGCCTTCGTCTCCCGGTCGGTCCCGCTGACGACGGCGAACGCCGCCCGTGCCGCGCTCGCCGTCCTGCCCGAGGGCGCGGTCGCCTCCCACCGAACCGCGGCCGTCCTGCTGGGCGCACCGCTCCGGGCGTCGTGGCCGCTCGAGTTCGCGGTGCGGCCGGGGGTGTACCGGGCGCGCCGGCAGCGCGTCCGCGTCCACGTCCGGGACCTGACCGCCCAGGACGAGGTCCGGTGTACGGGGATCCCGGTCACCAGCGGTCCGCAGACCTGGCTGGACCTGGCCGCCCGGATGTCGGGTCAGGAGCTGGTCGCCGTCGGGGACGCCCTGTACCGGGCCGGGCACCTCGATGCCGCGGCGCTCGCCGAGCGGCTCGAGCGGGCGGACGGAGTCCGCGGGGTGGTCCGGGCGCGGGAGTGCGCTCCCCTGCTGACGCCGCTGGCGGCGTCCCGGCCGGAGAGCCTGATCCGCTACTGGCTGGTCAGCAGCGAGCTGCCCGACCCCGTCCCACAGCTCCCCGTCGTCGACCGCGGAGGACGCACCGTGGCGCACGCGGACCTCGGCTACGAGCAGTGGCAGGTCGCGCTGGAGTACGAGGGGCGCCACCACGCCGGACGGCGCCAGTTCCGGCGCGACCTCGACCGGTACACGCTGATGGCCGCGCACGGATGGCTGGTCCTGCGCTTCGGGGAGGACGACCTGGGTCGCCGGGACCAGGTGCTGTCCCGGGTGGCCGGAGCCCTCCGGAGCCGGGGCGCCCGGTGGTGACCGCGGGCCGAGTGCGCAGTCCTGGTCGACGACACGGGCCGACGCGCCGGGCGCCGCGACCACGACTGCACACTCAGCCGGCGGAGGGACGGGTCACGAGCACGCGCTCAGCGGCCCAGCACCTCGCGCAGCGCGGCCAGCACCAGCGCGACCTTCTCCGGAGCGGCGTTGGGCCCCATGAGCCCGATCCGCCAGACCGACGTCGCGTAGGCGCCCACCCCGCCGCCGATCTCGAGGTCGTAGCGCTCGAGCAGCTCCTTGCGCACGGCCGCGGAGTCGACGCCGTCGGGCACGCGGACGGTGGTCAGCTCCGGCAGCCGGTGCCCCTCGGGGGCGAAGAGCTCCAGGCCCATCGCCTGCAGGCCCTCGGCCAGCAGCCGGCCGGCCTCGGTGTGCCGCGCGTGGACGGCGTCGAGGCCCTCGTCGAGGATCCGGCCGAGGCCGGCGTGCAGCGAGACGACCATCCCGGTCGGTGCGGTGTGGTGGTACGTGCGGCCGCCGGACCCGGCGGCCTCGCCGGCGTAGCCCCCGAGCATGCCGAGGTCGAGGTACCAGCTCTGCGGCTTCTCGATCCGCCGCTCCCACGCGCGGTCAGAGATGGTGAACGGTGCGAGGCCGGGCGCGACGCCCAGGCACTTCTGCGAGCCGGAGTAGGCCAGGTCCACGCCCCACTCGTCGAGCCGCACGGGGATGCCGCCGAGGGAGGTGACGCAGTCGGCCAGCAGCAGCGCGTCGCCCTTGCCGGCGGCCAGCGGCTCCAGGTCCGAGCGCACCCCGGTCGAGGTCTCGGCGTGCACGGCGGCGATCAGCTTGGGCGCGGGGTGCGCGGCGAGCACCCGCTCGGGGTCGACCGGCTGCCCCCACTCGTGGTCGACCCGCACCACCTCGGCGCCGCAGCGCGAGGCGACGTCGACCATCCGCTCGCCGAACAGGCCGTTGACCGCCACGACGACGACGTCGCCGGGGCCCACCGTGTTCACGAACGACGCCTCCATGCCCGCCGACCCGGTGGCCGACAGCGGCAGCGTGCGCCGGTTGGTGGTGCCGAACAGCGTGCGCAGCCGCTCGGAGGTCTCGTCGAGGATGCCGAGGAACACCGGGTCGAGGTGCCCGAGCAGCGGCTGCCCGAGGGCGACCGTCGCCTCGGGGTAGGGGTTGGACGGACCGGGACCGAGCAGGGTGCGGGCGCGCAGCGGCATGCCCGGGACGCTACCGAGACGAGGAGGACCGCACATGGTCACCGACGACGCACCGGGCGCGCTGCGCCGCGAGGAGGCCGCCGCGATGTGGCGGGAGTACGCCGCGACCCGGCCGGCGGGCGGCCCGCCCGAGGACGAGCCGCCCGTCGAGCGCTTCGGCGACAGCCGGTCCCTGGCCGACGAGCTCATCGCACTCGTGCTCGCCGGCACGAAGCGGGCCACCGCCGGCCTGGTCGGCGACTTCGCGCGCGAGGGCGAGCCGCTCCCCCGCATCGGCGGGTACTGGATCGCCTGCGACGGCGACGGGCGGCCCCGGGCGGTGCTGCGCTCGACCGAGCTGCGGGTCGGCCGGCTCGACAGCGTCGACGACGCCTTCGCCTGGGACGAGGGCGAGGGGGACCGCACCCGCGAGGACTGGCTCCACGGCCACCTGCGCTACTTCACCCGCACCCTGGCCGCTCTCGGCCAGGACTGGGACGAGGAGCTCGAGGTGGTGTTCGAGCGGTTCCGCGTCGTGTGGCCGCAGGAGGTGGCCGACCGGGCCGGCTGAGCCGGCCCTGCCGGCCCGGTCGGCTCAGTGCGCCGGGTTCGTGGGCCCGGGGGCGCCGGGCTCGCCGGGCAGGGCCGGCTCGTCGGCGACGGCGTCGATGCCGGCCTCCTTGCGCTGCGCGTCGGTGATCGGCGTGGGCGCGCCGGTCAGCGGGTCGTACCCGGCGCCGGTCTTGGGGAAGGCGATGACCTCGCGGATCGAGTCGACCCCGGCCAGCAGCGCGGTGAGCCGGTCCCACCCGAGCGCGGCACCGGCGTGCGGCGGCGGGCCGTAGGCGAAGGCCTCGAGGAAGAAGCCGAACCGCTCGCGGGCCTCCTCGCGGGACATGCCGAGGGTCTCGAACACCCGCTCCTGCAGCTCGGGGTCGGCGATCCGGACCGAGCCGCTGGCCAGCTCGTTGCCGTTGACGACCAGGTCGTAGGCGTCGGAGAGCGCCGCGCCCTTGTCCTCGGCGAACCGGTCGCGCCACTCCGGCGTGGGCGAGGTGAACGGGTGGTGCATGAACGTCCAGTCGCCGTCCTCGGTCTGCTCGAACATCGGGAAGTCGACGACGAACAGGAACGACCAGGTGCCCGGCTCGACCAGCTCCAGCCGCCGGGCGATCTCGTTGCGGGCCGCCCCGAGCAGCTCCTGGGAGGACCGGCGCGGGCCGGCGGCGAAGAACACGCAGTCCCCCGGCTGCGCCCCCACGGCCTCGACCAGCCCGGAGCGCTCGGCGTCGGAGATGTTCTTCGCCACCGGGCCGCCGAGCGTGCCGTCCTCGGCGACGGTCACGTAGGCCAGGCCGCGGTAGCCCCGCGAGCGGGCCCAGTCCTGCCAGGCGTCGAAGGCGCGGCGCGGCTGCGAGCCGCCGCCGGGCATGACCACCGCGCCCACGTAGGGCGCCTGGAACACGCGGAACGGCGTGTCGGCGAAGAACCCGGTCAGCTCGGTGAGCTCGATGCCGAACCGCAGGTCGGGCTTGTCCGACCCGAACCGGTCCATCGCCTCGCGGTAGGTCATCCGCGGGATCTCGGGGACCTCGTGCGAGGCCAGCTCCCGCCACAGCGCGCGGACGACGTCCGCGACGACGGCGAGCACGTCGTCGCGCTCGACGAAGCTCATCTCGAAGTCCAGCTGGGTGAACTCCGGCTGCCGGTCGGCGCGGAAGTCCTCGTCCCGGAAGCAGCGGGCGATCTGGTAGTAGCGCTCCAGCCCGCCGATCATCAGCAGCTGCTTGAACAGCTGCGGCGACTGCGGCAGCGCGTACCACTTGCCCGGCTGCAGCCGCACCGGCACGAGGAAGTCGCGGGCGCCCTCGGGCGTGGACCGGGTCAGGTCGGGCGTCTCCACCTCGACGAAGCCGTGCTGCGCCATCACGCCGCGGGCGATCCGGTTGACCTCGCTGCGCAGCCGGATGATCCGGGCCGGGCCCTGCCGGCGCAGGTCGAGGTAGCGGTACTTGTAGCGGACGTCGTCGGAGGCGGCCTGGTCGGTCTCGATCGGGAACGGCAGCGGCGCCGCCGGCGAGAGCACCCGCAGCTCGGCGGCGGCCACCTCGATCTCACCGGTGGGCAGCTCGGGGTTCTCGTTGCCGGCCGGCCGCTGCCGGACCTCCCCGGTCACCAGCACGCAGAACTCGTTGCGGAGGGCGTGCGCCTCCTCCTCGCGGACGACGACCTGCACGTAGCCCGAGGCGTCGCGGAGGTCGACGAAGACGACGCCGCCGTGGTCGCGCCGGCGGGCCACCCAGCCGGCGAGGGTGACGGTGGAACCGGCGTCGGACGCGCGCAGCGTGCCGGCGTCGTGGGTGCGGAGCACAGGGGTCTCTCTCTCAGGGGATGGGAGGTGTCACCAGCGGTCGTGGACGTGCTGCCGGATGCGCTCGTCGTAGAGCCGCTCGAGGTCGGCCAGCTCGGCGTCGGTGAGCGGCGGGAGGTCGGCGGCGGCGACGTTCGACCGCACCTGCTCCACCGAGCGGGCACCGGGGATGACGCAGGTGACGCCGGGCTGCTGGACCACCCAGCGCAGCGCCACCTGGGCCGGCACCCGGTCGCCGCAGATCGCGGTGAACTCCCGCGCGGCGGCGACGCCGACCTCGTAGGGCACGCCGGAGAAGGTCTCGCCGACGTCGAAGGCCTCGCCGTGGCGGTTGTAGTTCCGGTGGTCGTCGGCGCCGAACGTCGTCGACTCGCTGTACCTCCCCGACAGCAGGCCGCTGGCCAGGGGCACCCGGGCCAGCACGCCGACGCCGGCCGCGGCGGCCGCGGGCAGCAGCTCCTCGAGCGGCTTGCGGCGGAAGACGTTGAGGATCACCTGGATCGACTGCACGCCGGGGTGCTCGAGCGCGGTCAGCCCCTCGGCGACGGTCTCCACCGACACGCCGTAGGCGGCGATCGCGCCGTCGGCGACCATGGCGTCGAGCGCGTCGTACACCCGCTGGTCGGAGTACACGGCCGTCGGCGGGCAGTGCAGCTGCACCAGGTCGAGGGTGTCGACGCCGAGGTTGCGCCGCGACCGGTCGACCCAGGCCCGCAGGTTCTCCGGGGTGTACTGCGCGGCCTCGAAGGGGTCGGCGCGGCGGCCGGCCTTGGTGGCCACGAACGGCCGCTCCGAGCGGGCGGCCAGCGCCTTGCGGATGCGCTCCTCGCTGCGGCCGTCGCCGTAGACGTCGGCGGTGTCGAGCAGCGTCACGCCGGCGTCGAGGGCGGCGTCGAGCACACCCGCGGCGGCGTCCTCGTCGACGTCGCCCCAGTCACCGCCCAGCTGCCAGGTGCCCAGGCCGACGACGGAGACCTCCGCGCCGGTCCGTCCCAGGGGTCGGGTCTCCATCACGCACTCACCGCCGTCCGCAGCGCCTCGAACAGGTCACCCACGGGGACGGCGCGCTGCTCCCCCGTGCGCAGGTCCTTCAGCTGGCCGACGCCCTCGGCCAGGTCCCGCTCGCCGATGACGACCGCGTGCGAGGCACCCGACCGGTCGGCGGCCTTCATCGCGCCCTTGAGCCCGCGGTCGCCGTAGACGGTGTCCGCGGACACGCCGGCCTCGCGCAGCCGGCCGACCAGGCGGACCGCCAGCCGCTTGGCGTCGGCACCCAGCGGCACGACGAACGCCTGCACCCCGGGGGCCGCGGCGACGTCGAGCCCCTCCGCCTGCACCGCCAGCAGCGTCCGGTCGACGCCGACGGCGTACCCGATGCCGCTCACGTCCGGCCCGCCGAGCGCCGCGGACAGCCCGTCGTAGCGCCCGCCGCCGCCGATCGCCGACTGCGCGCCCAGCCCGTGGTGGACGAACTCGAACGTCGTCTTCGTGTAGTAGTCCAGCCCGCGCACCAGCCGGGGCGCCTCGGTCCAGGTCACGCCGAGGTCGGTGAGGTGCTGGCGGACGGCGTCGTAGTGCGCCCGCGTGGCGTCCGACAGGTGGTCGACCATGAGCGGGGCGTCGTCGAGCTGGGCCTGCACCTCGGGCCGCTTGTCGTCGAGCACCCGCAGCGGGTTGATCTCCGCCCGGCGGCGGGTCTCCTCGTCGAGGTCGAGCTTCGCCAGGTACTCGACCAGCCGATCCCGGTACGGCGGCCGGTCGGTCGCGTCGCCGAGCGAGGTGAGCAGCAGCTCGAAGTCGGTGAGCCCGAGGTCGCGGAAGCCCTGCACGCCCAGCGCCACGACCTCGGCGTCCAGCGCAGGGTCGTCGACGCCGAGGGCCTCCATGTCGACCTGGGTGAAGTGCCGGTAGCGGCCGGCCTGCGGGCGCTCGTAGCGGAACGCCGAGCCGACCGTCCACAGCTTCACCGGCAGCGGTCCGGTGTGCAGCCGGTGCTCGATGAACGCCCGCATCAGCCCGGCGGTGAGCTCGGGGCGCAGCGTCAGCGAGCGGCCGCCGCGGTCGTCGAAGGTGTACATCTCCTTGGTCACGACGTCGGTGGACTCCCCCACGCCGCGGGAGAAGACCTCGGTGTGCTCGAACACCGGCGTCTCGACGTAGCCGTACCCGGCGCGCCGCAGCGGTGCGGTGAGCGTGTCGCGGACGGCGAGGAAGCGCGCCGACTCCGGCGGCAGGACGTCGAAGGCGCCCTTGGGCGCGGTCATCCCGCTCACGACGTCATCCCTCCTCGCTCCGCTCGGCTGTTCGCTCCGCTCCTCGCTCGCCGGCGCTCGCTGCGATGCTCACTCACAGGCCCCGGCCCTTCGGCGCGGCGCCTTCCCCGGCGGCGGCCTCGGCCAGGTAGGGGTTGGTGGCCCGCTCGCGGCCGACCGTCGTCGCCGGGCCGTGGCCGGGCAGCACGACGGTGTCGTCGTCGAGGGGCAGCACGACGTCGCGCAGCGAGCGGAGCATGTCCGGCCACGACCCGCCGGGCAGGTCGACCCGGCCCACCGACCCGGCGAACAGCACGTCGCCGGCGAGCAGCCCGGGGGCCTCCCCCAGGTCCAGGGTGAACACGACCGAGCCGCGGGTGTGCCCGGGCGCGTGCCGGACGGTGAGCTCCACCCCGGCCAACGACAGCACGGCGCCGTCGTCGAGGGGCCGGACCCCCGCCGGGTCGGGCAGCCGGACGCCCGCGACCAGCGGCGCCAGCGCCGGGCCGTGCCAGCGGGCGGGGTCGGCCAGCATCCCGGAGTCCTCCGGGTGCAGGTAGGCGGGGATGTCGTAGCCGTCGCACACCGGCAGGACCGAGAAGGTGTGGTCGAGGTGGCCGTGGGTGAGGACCACCGCGACCGGCTTGAGCCCGTCCTCGGCGAGCATCCGCGCCAGCGGCTCGACGGCGTCCATGCCGGGGTCGACCACGACGCACTCCGACCGCGGCCCGGGAGCGACGGCGTAGCAGTTGGTCGCGAAGGCGCCGGCCGGGAACGAGCGGATGAGCACCCGTGCAGGTTACGCGCGCCGTTCGCAGCGCCCCTGCGGTCCGGCGGACCGGCGTCCCCAGGTCGGCCACCTACACTCGCGGATCGACCAGCGGGGTGACCGGGTGGTGCGGCCGGGGGGCCGTGACCGCGCCCCGCGGAGCAGCCGTCCGTCCGAGGAGTGTCCGACCCGTGCCGACCAACAAGCAGCGGCGGGTTGCCGCGCAGCGCCGCCTGCAGCGGCAGCTCGAGCGCCGTGCCGAGCTGGCCCGCAAGCGCCGCCGCAACCTGCTCGTCGTGGTGACCGTGCTCGCCGTCGTCCTGGTGGGCGGCGCGGTCTCGCTCGTCGCCGGCTTCGGTGGCGGCGACGAGGACCCGAGCACCGCGGAGGCCGCGACCAGCACCAGCGCGGCGCCGACGACGCCCGGGGTCGTCGACGGCAGCGACGGCACCTGCGACTGGACCCCGGCCGACACCGCGAGCAACCCCGACCTGCGTGGCGACACCGGCACCCCGCCCGCCGAGGTCGTCCCGACCGGGACCACGGCGGTGAGCATCACCACCAACGTCGGCCCGATCGGGCTCACCCTCGACAACGCCAACGCCCCGTGCGGGGTGGCGAGCATGGTCTACCTGGCGCAGCAGGGCTACTTCGACGGCACGGTCTGCCACCGGGAGACCGACTCCGAGGGCCTCAGGGTGCTGCAGTGCGGCGACCCGAGCGGCACCGGCCGCGGCGGGCCGGCCTACCAGTTCCCGACCCAGGTGAGCGGCGACGAGACCTACCCGCGCGGCACGGTCGCGATGGCCAACAGCGGGCAGGGCTTCGACGGCAGCCAGTTCTTCCTGGTGTGGGGCGACAGCCAGCTGCCGCCGAACTACACCGTGCTGGGCACCATCGACGAGGCGGGCCTGGCCACGCTCGACACCGTCGCCGCCGCCGGCAACGACGGCAGCAACGGCCCCGGCGACGGCGCGCCGACGCAGGAGGTCCGCATCGAGTCCCTCACCGTCGCCGCGTGACCTCCCGGCTGCGCGCCGGGGCACGCACCGGCGCGGCGGTCCCGCTGGCCGTGCTGTCGCTGGCCGCCTGCACCGGCACCGTCGCGGGGACGGCCTCGCCGGCCGCCGGCAGCGGCGGCGGGAGCGCGGCGGACCCGGCCGGGACGACGGCGACCTGCGACTGGATCGCCGCCCGGTCGGGCAACCCCTACGCCGTCGACGTCGACCCGCCGGCCACCGAGGTCCCCGCCGAGGGCACCGCGGACCTGCGCATGACGACGTCGCTGGGCGAGCTGGTCCTCACGCTCGACCGGGCCGGCGCGCCGTGCGCGGCGGCGAGCATGCTGCACCTGGCCGGCCTGGGCTTCTTCGACGGCTCGGCGTGCCACCGGGAGGTCGACACCCAGGGCCTGCAGGTGCTGCAGTGCGGCGACCCCACCGGCACCGGCGCGGGCGGGCCCACCTACGCCTTCCCCACCGACGTCGACGGCGACGAGACCTACCCGCGCGGCACCGTGGCGATGGCCAACAGCGGGCAGGGCCTCGACGGCAGCCAGTTCTTCCTGGTGTGGGGCGACAGCACGCTGCCGCCGGACTACACCGTCGTCGGCACGATCGACGACGCCGGGCTGGCCGTGCTCGACGTCGTCGCGGCCAACGGCAACGACGGCTCGCTCGACCCCTCCCCCGGCGGCGGCGCCCCGACCGTGCCGGTCACCATCGTGTCCATGACCCCGGCCACGTGACGACCCGACCCGATCCCTACGCCGGGTTCCCCGCAGGCTTCTTCTCCCGGGCCGACGAGCGGCCCGACGCCGAGTTCTACGGCCCGCCGCGGCTGGTCACCCACATCGACGACGCCGCGATCGCCGCCGTCGGCGACCTCTACGCCGAACTGGGCATCGACGGGTCGGCGCCCGCCCCGGTGCGGGTGCTCGACCTCATGTCGTCGTGGGTCTCGCACTTCCGCACGCCGCCGGCCGAGCTGGTGGTGCTCGGCATGAACGCCGCCGAGCTGGCGGCCAACCGCGCCGCCACCGAGCGGGTGGTGCACGACCTCAACGCGGACCCGCGGCTGCCGCTGCCCGACGCGGACGTCGACGCCGCCGTCTGCTGCGTGTCGATCGACTACCTGACGCGGCCGGTCGAGGTGCTCGCCGAGGTGGCCCGGGTGCTGCGCCCGGGCGGGCCGCTGGCGGTGACCTTCTCCAACCGGTGCTTCCCGACCAAGGCGGTGCGCGGCTGGCTGCTCACCTCCGACGAGCAGCACGGGGAGCTGGTCGCCGAGCTCGTCCGGCGCACCAGGCGCTTCACCGAGCCGCAGGTGTCGCTGCGCACCGCGCCCGGCACCGGCGACCCGCTGTGGGCCGTCGTCGCCCGCCGGCCGGCCTGACCGTTATGCGGTGACGCGCTCGACGTCGAAGACGCCGTCGACGTTGCGGACCGCCTGCAGCACCGCGCCGAGGTGCGCCGGGTCGGCCAGCTCGAAGGTGAACCGGCTGATCGCCACCCGGTCGCGGCTGGTCTGCACCGACGCCGACAGGATGTTGACCCGCTCGTCGGCCAGGACCTTGGTGACGTCGGAGAGCAGCCGGTGCCGGTCGAGCGCCTCCACCTGGATCGAGACGAGGAACACCGACCCGGGGTGGCTGGCCCAGTCGACCTCGACCAGCCGCTCGCTCTTGCGGCGCAGGTCGGCGGCGTTGGTGCAGTCGGTGCGGTGCACGCTCACCCCGCCGCCGCGGGTGACGAAGCCCAGGATGTCGTCGCCGGGGACCGGGGTGCAGCACTTGGCGAGCTTGGCCCACACGTCGTTCATGCCGTGCACGACGACGCCCGGGTCGCCGCTGCCGGTGCGCCGGGAGACCGTCCGGCGGGTGGGGATCGCGGTCTCGGCGATGTCCTCGACCGCGCCCTCGGCGCCGCCCAGCGCGGTCATCAGCTTCTCGACGACCGACGCCGCCGAGATCTGGTTCTCCCCCACCGCGGCGTAGAGCGCCGTGACGTCGGCGTAGCGCAGGTCCTTGGCCAGCGTGGCCAGGGCGTCGCCGCCGAGCAGCCGCTGCAGCGGCAGCCCGGCCTTGCGCATGGCGCGGGTCAGCGCCTCCTTGCCGGCCTCGACGGCGTCGTCGCGCCGCTCCTTGGTGAACCACTGCCGGATCTTGGTGCGCGCCCGGGAGGACCCGACGAAGCCCAGCCAGTCCTTCGACGGCCCGGCCGTGGGCGAGCGGGAGGTGAAGATCTCGACGACGTCGCCGTTGGCGAGGTTGCTGTCCAGGCTGACCAGCGCGCCGTTGACCCGGGCGCCGATGCAGCGGTGGCCGACCTCGGTGTGGACCGCGTAGGCGAAGTCGACCGGCGTCGCCCCGCCGGGCAGGCTGACGACGTCGCCCTTGGGCGTGAAGACGAAGACCTCCTGCGGCCCGAGGTCGTAGCGCAGGGTCTCGAGGAACTCGCCGGGCTCCTGGGCCTCCCGCTGCCAGTCGAGGAGCTGGCGCAGCCAGAGCATGTCGTCGGGGGTGCCGACCTTGCTGGCGCCGAACTCGCCGGGCCCGGGGCGGCCGCCGCTGCGCGCCTTCTCCTTGTACTTCCAGTGCGCGGCGATGCCGTACTCGGCGGTGCGGTGCATGTCGTGCGTGCGGATCTGCAGCTCGACCGGCTTGCCGTGCGGGCCGATCACCGTCGTGTGCAGCGACTGGTACATGTTGAACTTCGGCATCGCGACGAAGTCCTTGAACCGCCCGGGCACCGGCTGCCAGTGCGCGTGCATGATGCCCAGCGCGGCGTAGCAGTCGCGGACGGTGTCGACCAGGATCCGGATGCCCACCAGGTCCCAGATGTCGGTGAAGTCCCGGCCGCGGACGATCATCTTCTGGTAGATCGAGTAGTAGTGCTTGGGCCGGCCGGTGACGACCGCCGGGATGCCCGCGGCCTTGAGCTGCTCGGTCACCGCGGCGGTGACCTCGGCGAGGTAGGTGTCCCGGGACGGCGCCCGCTCGGCGACCAGCCGGACGATCTCGTCGTAGCGCTTGGGGTAGAGCGTGGCGAACGCGAGGTCCTCGAGTTCCCACTTGATCGTGTTCATGCCCAGGCGGTGGGCCAGCGGGGCGAGGATCTCCAGCGTCTCGCGCGCCTTCTTCTCCTGCTTCTCCGGCGGGAGGAAGCGCAGCGTGCGCATGTTGTGCAGGCGGTCGGCGAGCTTGATGACCAGCACCCGGGGGTCGCGGGCCATCGCCACGATCATCTTGCGGATCGTCTCGGCCTGGGCGGCGTCGCCGAGCTTCACCTTGTCGATCTTGGTGACCCCGTCGACGAGGTGGGCGACCTCGGGGCCGAAGTCGGCGCTGATCGCCTCGAGCGTCTTGCCGGTGTCCTCGACGGTGTCGTGCAGCAGCGCGGCCACCAGCGTCGTGGTGTCCATCCCCAGCCCGGCCAGGACGGTGGCCACGGCCAGCGGGTGGGTGATGTAGGGGTCGCCGCTCTTGCGCTTCTGGGAGGCGTGCGCGGCCTCGGCGACGTCGTAGGCGCGCTGCAGCAGCGCGAGGTCGGCCTTGGGGTGGCTCTGCCGGTGCAGCGCGGCCAGCGGCTCGAGGACCGGGCGGACCACGGCGCTGCGCTGGCCGGTGACGATGCGGCGGGCCAGCCGGTCGCGGACCCGCCGCGGGCGCGGCGACCCGGTCCCGCCCTCCTCCGGCGGCTCGCTGCCGACGTCGTCGGGGCGGCGCACCAGCGGACGCCCGGCCGGTGCGGAGCGCTGCTCCGCCGCCGGGTCCTGGGGCGCGGTGTGCTGGAGCGCGGTGTCCTGGCGGGCGGGGTCCGGCTCCGGGGTCGGCGCCGCGGGACCGGGCCCGGCCGGGCCGGTCGCCTGCTCGGGCCGCGCGCCAGCCACGCGGGTGGCGGGCGCGTCGGGGGCCACGGGGACTCCTGCCGGCAGACGAGGGAGGACCTCTCCCATGCTAGCCGGGCCGGGTCACGGAACGGCCTCCGCAGGGCCGGTGCTCCCCCTCAGGTGGTCCAGAGGGCGTGCACCGGGTGCGGGACCAGCCGCTCCCGTCCGCCGAGGGCGGTCAGCTCGATGACCACGGAGACCGCGGTGACGACGGCGCCGAGCTCCTCCACCAGCGCGACGGAGGCGGCGAGCGTGCCCCCGGTGGCCAGCACGTCGTCGACCAGCAGCACCCGCTGGCCGCGGTGCAGCGAGTCGGTGTGCATCTCGATGGTCGCGGTGCCGTACTCCAGCGCGTAGTCGGCGGTGACGCGGTCCCGCGGCAGCTTGCCGGCCTTGCGGACCGGCACCACGCCGACGCCGGCCTGCAGCGCCACCGCCGCGGCGAGCAGGAACCCGCGCGCCTCCACGCCCACGACGACGTCGAAGCCCGGGTCGCCGGGCACGCCGTCGTCGGCGTGCGCCACCGCGGCCGCCCGCGGGTCCTCCAGCGCGGGCGCGGCCAGCCCCTCGACCACGCGGCGGAAGACCGGGCCGTCGGCGAAGACCGGCGTCAGGTCGCGGAAGACCACCCCGGGGGTCGGGAAGTCCGGGACCTCGACGGCCAGCCCGGCGATGAGCTCATCGAGCGGGACGGTGCCCGTCACCGTCGCTCCTCGCCCCGTGTCACCGTCGTTTCTTCGTGCCCGACCGCGGGCCCGGCCGCTGCGGCCGCTGGCCGGGGCGCGGGGCGGCCGTCGCCCCGCGCGGGCCGGGACGGCGCGCGGGCTCCGGGCCCACCGACGCCGGCGACTCCACGACCACGTCGGCCTCGGCGGGACCGAACGCGTCGACGTCCCGCTCGGCGAGGGCCACGCCCCCGGCGCGGCCGGCGCCGCGGTTGCGGCGGGCGCTGGCCACCGGGCCGGCGGTCACGCGGGCACCGGTGCGGGCGGCGGCCGACCGGCGGGCGAGCACCCGGCGGCGCAGCGCCTGCACCTCCGGCTCGCGCTCCTTGAGGTCGGCGACGATCGGGGTGGCCAGGAAGATCGACGAGTACGCGCCTGCGGCCAGGCCGACGAACAGCACCAGCGCGAGGTCCTTGAGCGTGCCGACGCCGAGCAGGCCCGCCCCGACGAACAGCAGGCCGGCGACCGGCAGCAGCGCGATGACCGAGGTGTTGATCGAGCGCATGAGGGTCTGGTTGACCGCCAGGTTCGCCGCCTCGCCCCAGGTCATGCGGGCCGTCTTCTCCAGGTCGCGGGTGTTCTCGTCGACCTTGTCGAAGACGACGACGGTGTCGTACAGCGAGAACCCGAGGATGGTGAGCAGGCCGATGACCGTCGACGGCGTGACCTCGAACCCGACCAGCGAGTACACCCCGGCGGTGACCACCAGGTCGTGCAGCAGGGCGACGATCGCGCCGACCGCCATCTTGGGCTGGAACCGGATGGCCAGGAACGCGATGACCGCGACGAGGAAGACCGCCAGCGCCAGCAGCGCCTGGTCGGTGATGTCCTGCCCCCACTCGGCGCTCACCGACTCGGGGCTGACCTGGTCGGGCGCCACCCCGGCGGCGTCGGCGACGGCGTCGACGACCGCCCGCTCTCCCTCGTTGTCCAGGGCGCCGGTGCGCAGCAGGATCTCGTCGCCGCCGACCACCTGGGCCGAGGCGACGTCGGCGCCCGCGTCGGTGGCGGCCTGGCGGACCTCCTCGAGCTGCTCGATCCCGCCGGCCACCCGGAAGCTGTTGCCCCCGGCGAAGTCGATACCGAAGTTGAAGCCGCGGAACAGCATCGAGGCGACGCAGACGAGCACGACGACGGCGGTGATCTTGTAGATCAGCCGGCTGCGGCCGACGACGTCGAGCCCGGCCTCGCCGTTGTAGAGGCGGTGCGCCAGCGACGCCCGGTGCGGCGGGCGCCGGGTGGTGCCGTCCTGCCCCTCGGCGGGCAGGCCGGCGTCGGCCAGCGCGAGGTCTCCGGCGGCCTGGCCGGCCGCGGCGGCGTCCTCCGCGGCGTCGACCCCGGCGGCGCGCGCCTCGTCGGCCTCGGTGCCGACCGGGACCTCGCGCTCCCGGTCGTCGGCGGTGTCGCGGTCCTGCTCGCGGCTCATGCCTGGCTCCTGTCCTGGGACGCGCGGGCGCCGCTGCCGGCGCCGACCAGCTCGCGGTCGGCGCGGGCCTGCGGGGCGGCGGACCGGCGCGAGCGGTCGACCCGGCCGAGACCGGAGAACCGGCTCCGGCTGAAGGCCGGGAAGCGGGCCAGCACCGCCATCAGCGGGTGGGTGAAGAGGAAGACGACGACCAGGTCGAGCACCGTGGACAGACCCAGGGTGAACGCGAAGCCCTTCACGTCGCCGATGGCCAGCCAGTACAGGATGGCCGCGGCCAGGAAGCTGACCGCGTCGGCCGAGAGGATGGTCCGGCGGGCGCGGACCCAGGCCCGCGGCACGGCCGAGCGCAGGCTGCGGCCCTCGCGGATCTCGTCCTTGAGCCGCTCGAAGTACACGACGAACGAGTCGGCGGTGATGCCGATCGCGACGATGAACCCGGCGATGCCGGCCAGGCTCAGGGTGAACCCGATCTCGCGACCCAGCAGCACCAGGCTGGCGTAGACCACGACCGCCGAGAGCACCAGGCTGGCGATCATCACCAGGCCCAGCAGCCGGTAGTAGACCAGCGCGTAGACGAAGACCAGCGCGATGCCGATGGCCCCGGCGATCAGGCCGGCCCGCAGCTGCTCGGAGCCGAGCTCGGTGGAGATCGACTCCGCGGTGGCCTGGGTGAAGGTCAGCGGCAACGCGCCGTAGCGGAGCTGGTTGGCCAGTTCCTCGGCGCTCTCCTGGTCGAACTGGCCGGTGATCGTCGTCTGGCCGTTGATGGCGCCCTGGATGGTGGGCGCGGAGACCACCCGGCCGTCGAGGGTGAAGGCGACGTTGCTGCCGACGTTGGCGGCCGTGTACTCGGCCCAGGTGGCCCGGCCCTCGCTGTTGAAGTCGAGCAGCACGACCCACTCGCCGGTGGTGGGCTGGGTGCCGGCGGAGGCGTCGGCGATCTCGGTGCCCTCGATGATCGTCGGGCCGAGGAGGTACTTCTGGGTGCCGTCCTCGCTGCACGCCGCGACGTGGTCGTCGGGGCGGGCGACCTCGCCGGCGGTGTCCTCGGGCGCGCAGGTCAGCGTGGCGTACTCGGCCGCGGCCTCCTCCTGGGTCACCGCGGGACGGTCGGTGTCGAGCGCGGGGTCGCTGATCGCCTCGTCACCGGGCGCCGCCGAGTCCGTGGCCGCCGCGGAGTCCGTCGGGGCCGCCGAGTCCGTGGGCGCCGCCGAGTCCGTCGGGGCCGCCGAGTCGGTGGGGGCCGCCGGGTCGGTCGGCGTGGCCTCGTCGGTGGTCTCGGCCGGGGCCGCCGTCTCCGGGCCGGTGATCACCGGCCGGAAGCGCAGCTGGGCGGTCTGGCCGAGCTCGCGCGCCTGCTCGCCGCTGTCACCGGGCACCGAGATGACGATGTTGGACTCGCCCTCGGTGACCACCTCGGCCTCGGCCACGCCGAGACCGTTGACCCGCTGCTCGATGATCTGCCGGGCGAGCTCGAGGTCCTCGGGAGCCGGCGCCTGCCCGTCGGGGGTGCGGGCGGTCAGCGTCACCGTGGTGCCGCCGCGCAGGTCCAGGCCGAGCTGGGGGGTGCGGTCGCTGCCGGTGAGGAAGATGAGGCCGTACATGACGGCCACGATCAGGAAGAAGGCGCCGAAGTAACGGCTCGCGGGCAGGGCGCGGTTGGCCACCGGACGCCCCGTCAGAGGGTCTTGCCGGAGGAACCGTCACCGCGCCGGTCGTCCCGGGCGGACGTCTCGTCCACCGAGGGGTCGACCGCCGGGTCCACCACCGTCTCGCCGGTGACGACCGGGCCGGGGACCTCCCCGGCCGGCGGGCGCACCTGCAGGACCGCCTGCCGGGCGTAGGTGACGACGACACCCGGGGCGATCTCGACCTGGACGGTGGCCGGGTCGTCGAGGCCCGCCACCGTGGCGTGCACGCCCCCGGCCATGATGACCGGGACGCCGATCGTCAGCGCCGACTGCGTCTGGTTCTGCTGGCGCTTGCGGGCCCGCGCCGGCAGGACGACCAGGGCCACGAAGGCCAGCACGAGCAGGAGCAGGGGGAACAGTTCCACGACGGTGGTGCCTCTCTACCGCGCCGGGTGCACGCGGTCGGTGCGGCCCGGGTCGGGACCGCTCGGGTACGTCGGTCGAGGCGCGCGGGCCGGCCCCCGCCGACACCGGGTCGCGGAGCCGGGACCCGAACGGCCCGGCGAGGGGCCGACTTGCGCGCCAGCGCCGATCAGTCTAGGCGTCGAAGAGCGGTTCCGACGACGAACCCGGGTCACGCGGGGCGGCTGTGACACCTCCGAGGGGGATCCCGCCGCGCGGCAGCGGCCGGCCGAGGTGCCGCCAGGCCGCCTCGGTGGCCACCCGCCCGCGGGGCGTGCGGGCCAGCAGGCCGGCGCGCACGAGGAACGGCTCGCACACCTCCTCCACGGTGTGCGGCTCCTCCCCCACCGCGACGGCGAGGGTGCTCACGCCCACCGGGCCGCCGTTGAAGCGGGCGACCAGCGCCTCGAGCACCGCCCGGTCGAGCCGGTCGAGCCCGAGCTCGTCGACGTCGTAGAGCGCCAGCGCGGCCCGCGCGACGGCCCGGGTCACCCGGCCGTCGGCCTCCACCTCGGCGTAGTCGCGCACCCGGCGCAGCAGCCGGTTGGCGATGCGCGGGGTGCCCCGGGAGCGGCCCGCGATCTCGGCCGAGCCGTCGTCGGTGAGCTCGACGCCGAGCAGGTCGGCGCTGCGGGCGAGCACCTGCTGCAGCTCGGCGGGCTCGTAGAACTCCATCTGGCCGACGAAGCCGAACCGGTCGCGCAGCGGGCCGGTGAGCAGGCCGGCCCGGGTGGTCGCACCCACGAGGGTGAACGGGTTGATCTCCAGCGGGATGGCGGTGGCGCCGGGCCCCTTGCCGACGACGACGTCGACCCGGAAGTCCTCCATCGCCATGTACAGCAGTTCCTCGGCCGGCCGCGCGATGCGGTGGATCTCGTCGATGAACAGCACGTCGCCGGGGCCGAGGTTGGACAGCATCGCCGCGAGGTCGCCGGAGCGCTCGATCGCCGGACCGCTGGTGATCTTCACCGAGGTGCCCAGCTCCGAGCCGATGATGAGCGCGAGGCTGGTCTTGCCCAGGCCGGGCGGGCCCGACAGCAGCACGTGGTCCGGCGGCCGGCCCCGGCGCTTGGCGCCCTCGAGCACCAGCGCGAGCTGGCGGGCCACCTTGGGCTGGCCGATGAAGTCGGTCAGCGAGTGCGGGCGCAGCGCCGACTCGACGACCCGCTCCTCGTCACCGGCCTGCGGCGAGACGCCGAGGTCGCGGCCGATGCCCGAGGCCACCTCCCCGGTCAGCGACCGGTCGAACGGCCCGCTCACGACCGGCCCAGCAGCTGCAGCGCCTGGCGCAGGAGCAGCGCGACGTCGACCCGGCCGGTGCCGGTGAGCTGCTCGTCGGCGACCGGCGCGAGCGCGGTGAGCGCGGTGTCGGCCTCGCGGCTGGACCAGCCCAGGCCCACCAGCGCGGCGGTGAGCTGGTCGCGCCAGGGCGCCACCGGGGTGACCGGCGCGGCGCCCGCCGGCAGCGCGCCGCCGTCGAGCTGGGTGTCGGTGGTGGTGGAGCCCAGCCGGTCGCGCAGCTCGAGGATCAGCCGCTCCGCGCCCTTCTTGCCGATGCCGGGCACCTGGGTGAGCGCCTTGACGTCGGCCATCGACACCGCGCGGCGCACCTCGCGCGGCGGGTGGATGGCCAGCACCGCCTGGGCCAGCCGCGGGCCGACCCCGTTGGCCGTCTGCAGCAGCTCGAAGAGCTGGCGCTCGTCGTCGTCGGCGAAGCCGTAGAGGGTCAGGGAGTCCTCGCGGACGACGAGGCTGGTGGCCAGCCGGGCCTGCTCCCCCACCACGAGCCGGGCGATGGTGCCCGGCGTGCACTGCACCGACAGGCCGACCCCGCCGACCTCGACCACCGCGCCGTCGGGCCCGACCGCCGCCACCCGGCCGTTGACGCTCGCGATCACCGGGACACCCCCTGCCAGCGCGGCAGCGTCCGCTGCACCACCGGTGCGCCGATGCCGCCGGCGATCGCCGCGCTGCGCAGCCGCTGCTGCGCCGGGCCGCGCCACACGTGGCAGACCGCCAGGGCGAGCGCGTCGGCGGCGTCGGCCGGCTTGGGGGCGGCCGCGAGGCCCAGCACCCGGGTGACCATGAGGGTGACCTGCTCCTTGTCCGCGCGGCCGCTGCCGGAGATGGCCGCCTTGACCTCGCTGGGCGTGTGCCAGGCGACCGGCCGGTCGGCCTGCGCGGCGGCCAGCGCCGCCACGCCCGCCGCCTGGGCGGTGCCGGTGGCGGTGCCCTTGTTGTTCTGGGTGAAGACCCGCTCGATGGCCACGACGTCGGGCCGGTGCTCGCGCAGCAGCGCCGTCACCTGGGTGTGCAGCTCCAGCAGCCGCAGCTCCAGGTCGAGGTCGGCGGAGCTGCGGATGACGCCCACCCCGACGGCCTCCGGCCGGGCGCCGGGACGGCCGTCGACGACGCCCCACCCGCACCGGGTGAGCCCCGGGTCGATGCCGAGGACCCGCATGGACGCCTCCCGATGACCGAACTGGTGTTCGACCGAGGCTAACCGGCCCGTGCGACGAGAGGGCGCGACACGCGGGCCGTCGTCAGCCCACCTTCTCGAGCACCTCGTCGGAGACGTCGTAGTTGGCGTAGACGTTCTGCACGTCGTCGCAGTCCTCGAGGGCGTCGATGAGGCGGAACACCTTGCCGGCGCCCTCCTCGTCGAGCTCGACGGTGACGCTGGGGACGAAGCCGGCCTCGGCCGAGTCGTAGTCGATGCCGGCGTCCTGCAGGGCGGTGCGCACCGCGACCAGGTCGGTGGGCTCGCAGACGACCTCGAGGGTGTCGCCGAGGTCGCGGACCTCCTCGGCGCCGGCGTCGAGGACGGCCAGGAGCACGCTGTCCTCGTCGACGCCGTCGGACTTGGGCACGACGACGACGCCCTTGCGGGTGAACAGGTAGGACACCGAGCCCGGGTCGGCCATGGAGCCGCCGTTGCGGGTCATCGCGGTGCGCACCTCGGAGGCGGCGCGGTTGCGGTTGTCGGTGAGGCACTCGACGAGCACCGCGACACCGCCGGCGGCATAGCCCTCGTAGGTGATGTTCTGGTAGTCGGTGCCCCCGGCCTCGGCGCCCGACCCGCGCTTGACCGCGCGGTCGATGTTGTCGTTGGGGACCGAGGACTTCTTCGCCTTCTGGATGGCGTCGTAGAGCGTCGGGTTGCCCGCCGGGTCACCGCCGCCGGTGCGTGCCGCGACCTCGACGTTCTTGATCAGCTTGGCGAACAGCTTGCCGCGCTTGGCGTCGATCGCGGCCTTCTTGTGCTTGGTGGTCGCCCACTTGGAATGGCCGCTCACGGCTGTCCTCCTCGTCCCGGGCGCCCGGCACCGGCACCCGGGCGCACCGGTCGATCCTACCGGCGGCCCGCCGGCCCCCGACCCGGCCGGACGGGCCCGGCCGGGCAGGCGGGCACGGTCAGGGCCCGGCCGCGCGCCGCGAGCTCCAGGTCAGCAGCCGCTCCAGCGGTCCGCGGCCCAGCTGCCACCGCCACACCGACGCCAGCAGCACGGCGGTGAGGCTGAAGCGCACCCACTGCCCCCAGGACTCGCCGTAGTCGACGTCGAACACCTCGATGGCCACGATCTGGGCGGTGTAGACCGACAGCGCCAGCGCGCCCACCGACGCCAGCGGCCAGGTCAGCCGCGGCAGCAGGTCGGCGAGGACCAGGCACAGGCCGATGACGGCGACCGCCACCCCGCCGGACCCGAGCACCTCGAACGGCGTGCTGCTGTGCGGCTCGGCGCCGGCGAACCAGGCCGGGTCCCACTCCCCCTCGGCGCCGAACCCGGCCTCGATGCCGGCCAGCCGCTCCCCGGGCGCGAACTCCAGGGTGCTCAGCCGGCCCCCGACGTAGCCGAGCACCGCGGCGGCCGCGCCGCCGGCCACCAGGCCCGCGCGCACCCGGGCGGCGGCGAGGTCCATCCGGCCGACCGCCAGCCCGGCCAGCACGAAGGCCAGCCACACCGCCGCCGGGTAGTAGCCGGTGAACAGCAGGAAGGCGAAGGCGTTGCCCTCCTCGCCGTGCTCGGTCGCGTACCGGCCGACCGCGAGCGCCAGCGGCGGGCCGGCCAGGGCGACGACGCCGGCGGCCAGCAGCAGCCGGGCCGGGGACCAGCGCAGGAACGGCAGCGCCAGGACGAACAGCGCCGCGTAGACGCCGAGGATGATCGCGACGAAGGTGTCGAGCAGCTCCAGCACGCCGCCGATGGCGAACACCCAGGCGGCGCGGACCAGGATCCGGGTCCGCGCCCGGGCCAGCTCGTGGCCGGCCGGCGGGGTGCGCCCGCCGGACAGCAGGGCGATGGACACCCCGGCCAGCGTGGCGAACAGGATCGACGAGCGGCCGTCGACGACCGCCCGCCAGGTGGCCGGGTCCCAGCCGAGCTCCCCGGTGGCGCCGAGGTGGGCGCCGAACATGCCCAGTACGGCGAGCCCGCGGGCGAGGTCGACGCCGCCGAGCCGCCGGGGGGCTGCCCGCTCGGGCCCGGGAGACCGGCGGGCACTCCCGACCTCGTCCTGCTGCGCGGTCACGGGGTCGACACCTCGGGAGCGCTCAGCCGCGGGCCGTCCCGGCCCCGGTCAGGACGGCGTCCAGGCCGTCCTCGACGTCGAAGAACCGCGGCAGCGGCCGGTCGGCGTGCAGCCGCAGCAGCCGGGGCAGCCGGCGCAGCCGCAGCAGGTGCGTGTCGCGGACGGCGTCGTTGTAGAACCGCCGCGCCAGCGCCATGCGGGCGTCGGCCTCGGCCAGCGCGGTCAGCCGCGCCGTCGGGATGCCGGGCACCTCGCGGGGCAGTGCGCGCAGCTCGCGGCCGAGGGCGTTCTCGGCCAGCTCGCGGTCCCCGCTCCGCGGGTGGTGGGCGTCGTGCGCGGCGGCCTTGAGCCGGACGGTGCGGTCCTCGCCGAGCGCGGCCGAGCAGTCGGAGGCCAGGTCGGCGGCGAGCGCGGCGCGCTGCTGCAGCCGGTCGTCGAGCACCGTCCACGCGCGGGCCACCCGGACCTCCAGCCGCCGCAGCCGGGTGAGCGTCCAGGCCGTCCAGCAGGCGAGCAGGAGCACGACGACGCCCGCGGCGAGCAGCATCCAGGCATCGGGCGTCACGCCTGACCACGCTAGCGGCGGACGCGCCTGCGCAGGGACGGCAACACCCCGTCCTCTGCGCCCGGGGTACCGGTGGCGGCGGCCAGCTCGTCGTCGTCGGCGGCGGTGACCCCGCCGGCGCCGGGCACGGCGACGGTCTCGTAGACAGCGAGCACCTTGCGCGCCACCACCTGCCAGTCGTACCCCGCCGCGGCCTCCCGCCCGGCCGCCGACAGCGCCGCCCGGCGCGCGGGGTCGTCGAGCAGCCCCGACAGCGCCCGGGCCAGGGCCGCGCCGTCCCCGCGGCGGACCAGCACCCCGGCCGCGCCGTCCTCCAGCACCCGCGCGAAGGCGTCGAGGTCGCTGGCGACGATCGGCGCACCGGCCGCCATGGCCTCGATGAGCACCACGCCGAAGCTCTCGCCGAGCAGGTTGGGCGCGCAGTACACGTCGACCGAGCGCAGGAACGCGCCCTTGTCGGGCTCCGACAGCTCGCCCAGCAGCGCCACCGACGGGCGCAGGTCCTCCCCCACCGCCTCGTACAGCGCGTCGGGGTCGCCGCGGCCGGCGACGAGGAGGCGCGCGCCGGGGTGGTCGCGGACGACGGTCCGCATCGCCTCGAGCAGCACCGGCAGGCCCTTGCGCGGCTCGTCGTAGCGGCCGAGGAAGCCGATCGTGGGGCCGTCGACGCCGCGCGCGGCACCGGGCAGCGTCGGGCCGTCGGCGAAGGCGGGCACGTGCACGCCGTTGGGGATGATCACGGCGTCGCCGCCGAGGTGCTCGACCTGGACCCGGCGGGCGAAGTCGGAGACGGCGATCCGGCCGCTGATCCGCTCCAGCCACGGGCGCACGACCGGGCCCCACGCGACCAGCCACTTGGACCGGACCGTCGCGGCGTGGAAGGTGGCCACGATGGGCCCCTTGGCGATCATGCAGACGAGCAGGCCGATCGAGGGCGGGGCGGGGTCGTGCACGTGGACGACGTCGAAGCGCCCCTCGCGCAGCCAGCGCCGCACGCGGGACGCCGACACCGGCCCGAACTGCACGCTGGCCATCGAGCCGTTGTACGGGATCGGCACGGTGCGCCCGGCGAAGGTCAGCCAGGGGTCGGTCAGCGACTCCTCGCGCTCGGCGGGGGTGAGCACCTCGACGTGGTGGCCGAGCCCGCGCAGCGTCTCGGCGAGGTCGCGCACGTGGTACTGCACCCCGCCGGGCACGTCCCACTGGTAGGGGCAGACCAGGCCGATCCGCATCAGCCGCGCTCCCCCGCCGGCGGGTCGGGCGGCACGTCGGCCCAGATCCGGCCGAGGACGTGCCAGTCCTCGGGCTGCCGGGCGATGCCCGCGGTGAAGGCGTCGGCCACGCCCTGCATCGCCCCCGCCACCCGGTCGCGCAGCCGCGGGGCGCCGTCGAGCCGCACCTCCGGGCACACCTCGTGCACCCAGCCGCGCTCGCTGAACCGGGACACGACCGGGTGCAGCGCGGCCCCGGTGCGGGCAGCGAGCAGCGCCGGACCGCCGGGCATGGTGGTGGGCCGGCCGAAGAAGTCGACCGGCACCCCGGCGGGGCCCAGGTCGCGGTCGACCAGCAGGCACACCGAGCGGCCGCCGTCGAGCCACTCGCGGAGCACCTCGGAGCTGGACCGGGCGCCGCCGGTCAGGGGCACCACCCGGAAGCCGAGGGTCTCCCGGTAGGCGAGGAAGCGCTCGTAGAGCGACTCGGGGCGCAGCCGCTCGGCGACGGTCATGAACGGCCCGCCGAGCCAGTCGACGAACCACACCCCGGCCGCGTCCCAGTTGCCGCTGTGCGGGAGGGCGAGCACCACCGGCCGGCCCTGCTCCCGCGCCCGCGCCAGGTGGTCCCGCCCGACGAGGACGGTGTCCCGCAGCACCCGCTGCGTGTCCAGCCGCGGCAGGCGGAAGGCCTCCTGCCAGTAGCGCGCGTAGGAGCGCAGCGCCCGGGTGGTGAGCTCGTCGAGCGCCTCCTCGTCGAGCTCCCCGCCGGTGGCGACCCGCAGGTTGGCCCGCAGCTGGCGGGTGCCCCGGCCCTGGCGGCGGGCGGCGACCCGGGCGACCGCGTCGAAGCCGCCACGGGCGACCGGCTCGGGCAGCCACTGCACGGCCCGCCAGCCCGCGGCGAAGCCGAGGTCGGTGGCGCGGGACGCCAGACGGGCACGGCGCCGGCTCACGGAGCCGGTGCCGACGGCGACAGGGTCCGGCCGCGCGCACCGCGGTGGACGGCGGCCACCCGCTGCCCCACCGTGACGGCGCCGCCGGCGACCAGCAGCCACAGCCCGACGTCGACGGCGTAGGGGATGCCCAGCCCGGTCAGGCCGGTGCCGGTGAGCACCAGGATCAGCCGCTCGGTGCGCTCGACCAGCCCGACGTCGCACGGGATGCCCACACCCTCGGCGCGCGCCTTGATGTAGCTGGTCAGCACGCCCAGGGTGAGGCCGACGAGGGCCAGCAGCGCGAGCAGCCGGTTGTCCCCGGCGCCGGTGAACCACCAGACCAGCGCCCCGAAGACGGCGGCGTCGACGGCGCGGTCGCAGGTGGAGTCGAGCACCGCGCCGAACGCCGACCCGCCGCCCCGGGCGCGGGCCAGGGCGCCGTCGAGCATGTCGAGCAGCACGAACAGCGTGACGGTGAACGCGCCCCAGAACAGCTCGCCGCGGGCGATGAGCAGCACCGCGGCGGCGATGGCGCCCAGCGTCCCGGTCACGGTCACCGCGTCCGGGGTCACGCCGGCGCCGGCCAGCCGGGTCACCACCGGCGCCCAGAACCGGCCGACGGCCGCGCGCGCCCCCTGCCCGAGCACGTCAGCTCCCCGGGACCGGCGCCGCGGCACCCGGCCAGTTCCGGGCGAGCAGCGCGCGGGTGTCGGCCAGCACCTGCGGCAGCACCCTGGTCAGGCCGATCACCGGCATGAAGTTGGTGTCGCCGCCCCAGCGCGGCACCGCGTGCTGGTGCAGGTGGTCGGCGATCCCGGCGCCGGCCACCGACCCCTGGTTCATGCCGATGTTGAACCCGTGCGCACCGCTCACCTGCCGCACCACCCGCATCGCCGTCTGCGTGAACGCGCCCAGCTCGGCGACCTCGGCGTCGGTGAGGTCGGTGTAGTCGGGCACGTGCCGGTACGGGACCAGCATCAGGTGTCCGGCGTTGTACGGGTAGAGGTTGAGCACGGCGAAGACCGTCTCGCCGCGGGCGACCACCAGGCCCTCCTCGTCCGACATCGCCGGGATGAGGCAGAACGGGCAGTCGTGCTCCCCGGTGGGCTTGCCCGAGCCGCGGATGTAGGCCATCCGGTAGGGCGTCCACAGGTGCTCGAAGACGGTCGCCGGGCCGCCGTCGTCGCTGGAGACCGGGACGGAGAACCCGTCCGGGCCGACGGTCACGGCCGCTCCAGCGGCACGTCGGCCGACGGGTCGGCGTTGTGCCGGGCGGCCACCCAGGCGACCACGGCGTCGACGGCGTCGTCGATCGGCACCCCGTTGCGCTGGCTGCCGTCGCGGTAGCGGAAGGAGACCGCACCCGCCTCGGCGTCGATGGCGCCCGCGATGAGCACGAAGGGCACCTTCTGCTTGCTCGCGTTGCGGATCTTCTTCTGCATGCGGTCGTCGGAGTCGTCGACCTCGACCCGGATGCCCCGTTCCCGCAGCCGCAGGGCGACGTCGCGCAGGTAACCGACCTGGTCGTCGGTGACCGGGATGCCGACCACCTGCACCGGGGCCAGCCAGGCCGGGAACGCGCCGGCGTAGTGCTCGGTGAGGATGCCGAAGAAGCGCTCGATGGAGCCGAACAGCGCGCGGTGCAGCATCACCGGCCGCTGCCGGGAGCCGTCGGCGGCGGTGTACTCGAGGGCGAACCGCTCGGGGAAGTTGAAGTCCACCTGCAGGGTCGACATCTGCCACGACCGGCCGATGGCGTCGCGGGCCTGCACCGAGATCTTCGGCCCGTAGAACGCCGCGCCGCCCGGGTCGGGCACGAGCTCGAGCCCGGACGCGTCGGCGGCCGCCTGCAGCGCCGCGGTGGCCCGCTCCCACTGCGCGTCCTCGCCGATGAACTTCGGCGAGTCGTCGCGGGTGGACAGCTCCAGGTAGAAGTCGTCGAGGCCGTAGTCGCGCAGCAGGCCGAGAACGAACTCGAGGACGCCGCGGATCTCGGCGGCCATGTCCTCGCGGGTGGTGAAGATGTGCGAGTCGTCCATGGTCAGGCCGCGCACCCGGGTCAGCCCGTGCACCACCCCGGACTTCTCGTAGCGGTAGACGGTGCCGAACTCGAACAGCCGCAGCGGCAGCTCGCGGTAGCTGCGCCCGCGGCTCCGGTACACGAGGATGTGCATCGGGCAGTTCATCGGCTTGAGGTAGTAGTTCGCGCCCTCGAACTCCATGGGCGGGAACATCGTCTCCGCGTAGTACGGCAGGTGCCCGCTGGTGAGGAACAGGTCCTCCTTGGTGATGTGCGGGGTGTTCACGAAGGAGTAGCCGGCCTCCTCGTGCCGCTGCCGGCTGTAGTCCTCCAGCTCGCGCCGGACGATCCCGCCCTTCGGGTGGAACACCGCCAGCCCCGAGCCGATCTCGTCGGGGAAGCTGAACAGGTCCAGCTCGGCGCCCAGGCGGCGGTGGTCGCGGCGCTCGGCCTCGGCGAGGTGCTCCAGGTACCCCTTGTGCGCCTCGCGGCTCTCCCACGCGGTGCCGTACACCCGCTGCAGCTGCGGGTTCTTCTCGTCGCCGCGCCAGTAGGCCGCCGCCGACCGGGTGAGGCTGAACGCCGGGATGCTGCTGGTGCGCGGCACGTGCGGGCCGCGGCACAGGTCGGTCCACACCCGCTCGCCGGTGCGCGCGTCGAGGTTGTCGTACACGGTCAGCTGCCCGCCACCGACCTCGACGTCGGCGCCGTCGGCCCCGGCGCCCTTGAGGCCGATGAGCTCGAGCTTGTACGGCTCGTGCGCCAGCTCGGCGCGGGCGTCGTCCTCGGTGACCTCCCGGCGCGAGAAGCGCTGGCCGGCCTTCACGATCTGCTGCATGCGCTTCTCCAGCGCCTGCAGGTCCTCCGGGGTGAAGGGCCGCTCGGGGTCGAAGTCGTAGTAGAAGCCGTTCTCCACCGGCGGGCCGATGCCCAGGCGGGTGCCGGGGAAGAGGTCCTGCACGGCCTGGGCGAGCACGTGCGCGGTCGAGTGCCGGATGACCGCGCGGCCCTCGGGGCTGGCGGCCACGACCGGCTCGACCTCGGCGTCGGCGTCCGGGACCCAGGACAGGTCGCGCAGGTCGCCGGAGGCGAGGTCGCGGACGACGACGGCGCCGTCGGGACCCTTGAGCGCGACCCCGGCGTCCTTGAGCGCCTGCTCGGCCGTGGTCCCGGCCGGCACCCGGATCGGGGTGGTGACGGCGGGGGCTGGCGCGGCGGACACGGGATCTCCTGGGGGTCGCTGGGCGGTTCGGGCGGCGCCGGCACGGGACGGGCGTCGCGCAGGCCAGCGTATCGACCGCCGCGGCGCTCACCCGGCCGACTCGGCCCCTCCCGCGAGGGTCACCACCGGGTCGCCGACACCGACCGTCCCCGGCCGGTCCACCTCGGCGTAGACCCCCAGGCAGTGCTTCGGCAGCCGGGTGACCTCGAGCACCGCCGTGCCCAGCCGCAGCCGCCGGCCCACCCAGGTGCGCTCGTCGTCGCCGGGCAGGTCGAGCACCAGGTTGGCCCGCGGGTCCTCGGCGCCGCAGCCGGCCGGGACGACGCCGGCGGCCGCCCGGTCCAGCGCCTGGCGGGAGACCAGGTGCACCGCCGCGGCGCCCTCGGGCCGGCCGGTCAGCGGCTCGAGCCGCACCGGACCGCCCACCGCGGCGGCGACGGCGGCGGTGTCGGCCGCGGGGTCCCCGGTGGCGGCGACGCCGGCCAGCGCCGGCGCGTCGCGGCCGCGCAGCACCCGCCCGGTGGCGTCGACGACGGCGAACGCGCGGTCGCCGGCCAGCCCGCCCGGGCCCACGTCGGCGCGCGGCAGCGGCGTCGCGGCGCACCCGCGCACCGGGTAGACCGCGATCCCGACCACCGTGCCCGACGTCACGGCGGCCACGCTAGTGCGGTCAGGCGGCGGCGGGACCCCGGCGGCGCAGCCGGCGCAGCTGGGACTCCAGGTAGGGCCGGGCCCGGCGCTGGCCGCCGCGGACGGCGATCGCGGCCGCCAGGTCGGCCAGCACGCGGGCCAGCCGCGCCTCGTCGGCGGGCCAGCCGCGGCGCAGGCACTCCTCCAGCCACTCGACCGGCGCGGTGTGCCCCCGCTCGCCGTTGCAGCGGCGGCACGCGGCGACCTCGTTCTCCAGCCACGACGGGCCGCCCTTGACCCGCGGCACGACGTGCTCGGTCGTGGCGGTGACCTGCCCGGTCAGCGCGCGGCCGCACCAGATGCAGGTGGGTCCGTCGCGCTCCACGGCCGCGTCCAGGCGGGCGGCCCTGTCCAGTGCCATCCCCTCCATGGTGCGCCCGGCCGCGGCGCCGCGGACCCCCGCGCCGGTGAGACCGGCGACACGGCGTGCCCGGTACCGATGAGTTCCGTCGTGGGCCAGGGTCTCCCCGACGACACCGACCGACCCGGACGGGCCGACCGCCGGACCAGCAGTGAGGAGCACGACATGGGCGTCATCAGGGTGCACGAGTTCACGACCGTCGACGGGGTCGCCGACGCGCCGATGTGGACGGTGGACTACGGCTTCCCCGACGACCTGGCCGCCTCGATCGGCAACATCACCGCACCGGCCACGGGCATCCTGCTCGGCCGGAACACCTTCGAGATGTTCGCCCCGGCCTGGTCCACGCGGACCGCCGAGGAGGACGAGGGCGCGCCGTTCTTCAACGACACGACGAAGTACGTCGTCTCCTCCACGCTGACCGACGCCGAGTCGGTGTGGCGCAACTCCACCGCCGTCGGCGGCTACGACCCCGACCGCATCCGCGAGCTGAAGGCCGACCGCGACCTCTACGTCAGCGGCAGCGTGACGCTGGTGCGGGCGCTGGTCGCCGACGGCCTGGTCGACGAGCTGCACCTCTACGTCTACCCGCTCGCCGTCGGACAGGGCGTCCACCTGTTCCCCGAGGGCACCTCGCAGAAGCTCTCGCTCATCGGCGTCGAGGCGCTGAGCAACGGGGTGGCGCACCTGACCTACGGCCCGGCCTGAGCCGGCGGGAGCCCCGGACCGCGTGGTCCGGGGCTCCCGGTCACGGCCGCCGGGACCACCGCAGGACCGGCCCACGCGTCCGAGAGGGAGTCACATGGCCAAGCTCGTCTACTCGATGATCACCTCGCTCGACGGCTACGCCGAGGCGGCCGAGGGCGACCTCGGCACGGGGGCCGAGGTCGAGGAGGTGCACACCTTCATCGGCGACCTGTTCCGGCCCGTCCGCACGTTCCTCTACGGCCGGCGGATGTACGAGACGATGGTCTTCTGGGAGACGGCGCACGAGGAGCCCGACGCGCCGCCGCACATCGTGGAGTACGCGCGCGACTGGCAGGCCGCCGAGAAGATCGTCTACTCGACGACGCTGGAGTCGGTGTCGAGCGAGCGGACCAGGATCGAGCGGAGCTTCGACCCCGACGCGGTCCGCCGACTCAAGGCCGGGTCCGACCACGACCTCTCCGTCGACGGCCCCACCCTCGCCGCGCAGGCGATCGCGGCCGGCCTGGTGGACGAGTACCACCTGTTCATCACGTCGAGCGCGGTCGGCGGCGGCAAGCGGTTCTTCCCCGACGGGGTCCGCCTCGACCTCGACCTGGTCGACCAGCGGACCTTCGCCAGCGGGCTCATCTACGCGCGCTACCGGACCCGCTGAGCCCGGACACCGAGCCCCGGACACGACGAGGGGCCGGGCTCCCCCGTTCCCGGGTTCGCGCGGCCCCTCGTGCCGGTGGGCGATACTGGGTTCGAACCAGTGACCTCTTCGGTGTGAAGGTTCGAATCACGCTATGTGGTCACGCCCGCAAGCCTGGCGGTCGAATTGATTTCCGCAGGTCAGAGCGCTGACTTGCATTCTTGGACCGTTGCGCCCGTCTGACCAGCACAGAGGCCCGAAGAATGCTCGCGTGTCCTAGCTGTGTCCCTGAATTAGCAGGTCAGACGGCAGGTCGTCCTCCTCGTGTTGTAGCCTCTCCCGCTCACAGGGGGTTGGGACACAGAGCTACAGAGAGTGATGGGCATGGCCTCGATCGAGCCGCGCAACGGCGGCTTCCGTGTGCGCTACCGAGTGCACGGCGCTAGCCGAAGCAAGACCTTCTCCACATGGAAGGCTGCACGGGAGTTCAGGACCCAGGTCGAGGCAGACCTCGCTAGCGGGGCAGCCATCGACCCTAGGGACGCCCGCATCACCCTGAGCGCCTGGACGAGGGACTGGCAGGCAACTCGCCTCCACCTGCGCGCAAGCACCAATGAGAAGAATCGTCACCTTGCTAATAGGTACCTGGCTGAGTTCGGCCGGCTCCCCCTCGGTGACCTCACAACGGCAGACATCCAGGCATGGGTAGCACGGCTGGACGTGAAGCCGTCCACAGCGCACGAGCTGCACAGCGAGCTCAAGAAGTGCCTCGACGCCGCCGTGCAGGCCCGACGCCTGCGGACGAACCCGTGCATCGGGGTCAACCTGCCAGCCAAGCAGCGCGAGCCCATGACGTTCTTGTCGCCTACCGAAGTCGCGAAGCTCGCGGAATCAATCGACCCACACTTCCGTAGCCTTGTGTTTTTTTGGCGTACTCGGGCCTGCGCATCGGCGAAGCAACCGCACTGACACAAGCGGACGTAGACAGGGAGCGCGGTCAGGTTCGCGTCAGCAGGACGAGCGTCGAGGTGGGCGGCGTCCTGCTGCTTCAGCCCGCAAAGACCCGAGCTGGCAACCGGACCGTCCCGGTGCCACCCAAAGTCTTGGCCATGCTGAACACCTCCGCAAGCGTGATTTTCACAGGGAAGGCTGGCGGACCCTTGCGCGTCAATGCATTCAGACGTCGCTATTGGCTTCCGGCAGCTCAAGCCTCTGGCCTCAAGGTCCGCATCCACGACCTGCGACACACCGCAATCAGCTATTGGATTGGGCATGGCGCCAACCTCCTCGAGCTGAAGACACGGGCAGGGCACACCTCATCAAACTTCACCATCGATCGCTACGGACACCTGATGCACACAGGGAACAGCACTCTCATGGCTGCACTGGACGCAGATATCGTATAGCCAGGACCGCCGGCGGATTTGCTTTATAACGCGACATGCGCTACCCTTAAGGTACAGCTTGAACGACTCGGGAATGTTTACGCACGAGGTTTCCTGACCGCCCGGCCTGACGGCATCCGAGTCCTGTCAGGTCGGGCGTTTTTTTCGCCCGCGTCCTGCCTGCCGTTGAAACAATACGGAATCTACCCCAGGGGAAAAGGCGGCGCGTGAGAGAGGCAGAAGTTGGCGGCTGATGCAAAGGTCAACGGGGCGGACACCAACCTTCGTCAGTGTCGTTGTCCTGGCGATTGAAGGCGGTTTCTTTTACCCCGTTCTCCCGCCGGTGTCCGAGCAGCAGCAGTGCAAAGAAATTAGAACCTAGCCAGTAGGCGCGGAACGGTCAGCCAGTAGCGCAGAGACGCTCAGTGACGCGCAGCCTCGCAAGCTAGACCAGGAGGTGACGGTTGCGTGTTTTCTCGAGGCCCGTCACACGACATCGACGAAACACTCAGAGGAGGAAATGCGGCCACACCCCTAGCCCGGGATTCTCGTGGTCTGTTTTCGCCGGACGTCCGAGCCAGACCCCGCCGCCGGGGTCCTTCAACGGCTAGGATTTCCGGGGAACGCCTGGGGGGATTATATCTATTGCATTGTTTTCATCTATTGCATTGTTTTCCAGTGTCTGACAATCAGCTTTGACTAGCCTGAGACGGGGTGCAGGGTCCTCCCTGCCAACGATGCCCCCTCTACTTCAAGGAGGAGTTCTACCCTCTGACCGCCCAGGTGGCGCACGTCACAGGACGTCGGATTGCACCGAACAGCCACGTCGCTGGTCTTTACGCCCACGGCAACACTTTTCTGACACGCGCAGATTGAACTGTCTGTCAACATGACCGATGCAGGGATCTCGGTTCGTTGGCTCCGAGGGATAGTGCGCCCATAGCCTGCAGTTCAGCCGCCCAAGGACGTCTGAAACGTGTAGTCGTTCGCCTCGAGGTCCTGCCGGCTCTTAGTCACCTCACCGCGCTGACCGACCTCCACCGAGTAGAAGTCAGCGTCCATCGGGACGTCAGGGAAGATAACGGTCCAAGTGAAGGCTCCGCCCCCCGACTCGCAATTGGCCTCCGAGAGGGCGCTGGCGCCAACCGTTTCACCGGCTCCCGTCTTCAGCGTCACAGGAGTTCCGTGATTGATGTCGGCATACGGTCCACCGCGATGCTGACACGCCGCATAGATGGTGCCGTCCACGTACCACGCGAACTCGAGTGTGACGTCATGCGTGGCCGACTCAATCGGCGTGGCCGGCGCGGCAGCCTCCGCCCCACCACCACAAGCGGTCAGCGCAACCGCCAAGACAGCAAGGGTCGGGTACAGGGCTGCCTTCTTCACTTGAGGCTCCTCCGGAGATTGGCAACGGGACGACCACGTTCCCTCTCTGCTAACGGCGAGGTCAAGCTTGAGGTCCCTGACCTCACTCGCTGGGGCGGTTATGCGCTTAGCGCCTACCACTGCGCGCGTACATCAAACGGTTGGTTGCTGTATGGTCACACCATGGCTCCCGCACTCCTCCACCGCCCGCCCCGTGCGCTGGGCTACTGCCGGGTGTCCACGGGCGAGCAGGTGAACAGCGGCGCCGGCCTGGATGCCCAACGGGCCGCTCTCGAGGGCGAAGCTGCCCGACGCGGTTGGGACCTCGAGTTGGTCATCGAGGAGGGCGCAAGCGCCAAGGACCTCAATCGGCCGGCCCTCAGAGCAGCTCTCATTCGCTTGGATGCTGGCGAGGCGGACGTCTTGATCGTTAGCAAGCTTGACCGCCTGTCCCGCTCCGTCAAGGACTTTGGGGGCCTCCTCGAGCGGGCTAGCAAGCGCAGCTGGTCCGTCCTGTGCCTTGACCTCGGCGTAGACACGACGACGCCCGTCGGCGAGTTCACGGCCAACGTCGTCGTGTCAGCCAGCCAGTACGAGCGCAGGCTTATCGGTCAGCGCACCAAGGACGCCCTAGCCGCTCGCAAGGCGGCTGGCGTGCGTCTCGGGCGTCCGCGCACTCTGCCCGCAGATATTGTCGAGCGCATCGCCCAGGCCAGCGCTCGCGGAATGTCCCTCGCCGCCATTGCACGCGCGCTGAACTCAGACGGCGTTCCAACTGCCCAGGGTGGGCGCCAGTGGTACCCCTCCACCGTTCGCGCCGTCCTTAGGACCAACACAGCCGACTGATCGATCGGCTGGGCTTGTCGAATGCAGTTGCGACGCGCGGCTCAGTCGGGTCGCCCTAACCAGACGATGTGCGTGTTCGGCTCACAAGGGATGGTCGCTGTTGCGTCATGCCAGTCCGGATCGACCGTCTCAATGGCAATGCCACGGTCCGTCGTCACGAGCTGGCCAACTACGCGCTCACCAGAAGTCTCAAGTAGCACTAATCCTGCGTGACCTTCCGCGCGAAGTCGGCGTAGAGGCTCGCGTTGCTCGCCCTCGTGGCTGCGACGATGCCACGGAAGGTATTGACTGCCGTGTCCACCGCAGACCGGTTGCGCAGCGCGCCAGCGACCGTCAACGGCTGTGCCAACTGGGTAGGAGCAAGAGCCAACACCGCATCTAATACCGGTCGCCACATGGCGACGGCGGCGGGGACTGTGGGTCGTCCCTTGAACTTCAAGGCATACCGATCGGGGATCGCCGTGTCGCACAACAGCGTCTCGCTGACGGCGCCAACCGCACCGACCGCGAGCATGGTCGCACCGCGAAGACCGAACCAGCCGGCCAAGTCCTGATCGAGCTGCGTCAAGTCGCCCTCATCGCGATTCCCCAAGTCGAGACGCAACTGCTCGATGGCACGCAGCAGACTGTAGGCAAAGAGGATATGCCTCGCCGTCGTGCGTTCGGGAAATACTTCGCTATAAATAGCGTCGGCTTCCCAAATCTGACCTTTGGCGTGGTAGGCGATGTCTGGGCGGCCATGAAATGCAGCCAGGGCTTGCGCGGCCACACTGGCTGAAATCTGGTTCTCCCCAGGACGTCTAATCACGTCCTCAGCTCCACCGCGTCGCCCGCCGTTGTAACCTACGACCCCCAGCGTCGAGAACTCATGCACGAGGCGCGCCTGGACACGGTCGTTGCTACGGAAGTCCGAGGCCTGCGTAGGATTCTGACGATTGTTATAGCGGATAATCTCCTGAACGGTTGCTGGATCATCGCACTTGATGAAGCGAGCCAGGAGTCTTCCTTCTGCGACGGCGTCTGCAGGGACCGAGCCGATAGCCCCAGTGGTCTGCGCACCGTTGACGATCGCGAGGCCGCGGACCTCAAGACTCGACCCGTCGTCGGCCGGCTCCACAGAGTGGACGAGTGCCGTGATGCCGTTGTTATAGGCCCAGAACTGACGAGGCGACTCCCTGGCGGACCGCTGGATCCCGTTGTTGATGTTGCCCTGCGCTCGCTGACTCCCAAGATATCCACGGATATTGGCCGAGAAGAGCCTCTGCCCGTGTGTCGCAAACTGCTCGTGCAGCCAGGAAGCTGGAATGCTGGTGCAGACAGCCGACCAGTTCTCACCCTGCTCTAGGAATGAACCTGACACCGGAATACTGAAGGTGTCCGTAACCAAGATGGGAGTGCGGGATCCCTCATAGCGGTCGGTCAGCGTCTCAACTCCCACCTCCCGAGCGGCCACCGACAAGTCCTCGATGCTGTACCGCTGCTGCGTCAGAAGGTAGGCAGCTCGCTCGACTGCCTTCAACTCGCTGGCGATGGAGGACGACTCCGGGAGGTTGTGAACTAGCCAGATCTCAATGTCCTTGATGGCGCCGTCTGCAAGAGCCTCGTGCACCTCCCGCCATGCCTCACGCAGTCGTTCGGGGACGTCGCTCGCGGACTGAGCGCCGAAGAGCCAGTTCACCGCCTGGTGAAGACTGCCGGCCTTATTGTTCGGCGCCTGAGGCCTTGGGACCGTTGCCTCATAACCTTGAGCAAGCAGGATCGACCCTGCGTCTCGATCGACGTATACAACGTCGCAGGACTTGTCGTCAGGGCCGTCGGTGACAGCGGACGCCGCCACGGATGCCACGTCCTCGAGGTCCCGGCTCAACTGCAGGGCGAACAGCGTCCGCTTAGCTGCACCAAACGGGTCCAGGTCGTCCCGCTCCGCGAGAGCAGCCTCCAGAGCCTCCGACACTCGTCGCTCCCCCATCGTCGCCCGCGTTGCCGCGGTACCTCAAGAGCCCCACAGGGCCTGACAGCTGTCGCCCGTCCCTGAGAGGTCCACCGCCTCCTGGCGCCGCCTCCGCTGACCTTTCGTAGCAGTACGGAACTGTACAGGTCCGCTAACGATCAGTTGAGTGGTGCATGACAGAGAGTGTTGGCCGACTCCCGAGCTGGCGGGAGTCCGGGCCGCCGCACCTGTGGATTAGCCGACGGCTCAGGCCGCCGTGCGGTACCAGCACCCGCATGCTTAGCACCGGGACCTCGGACGGACTGAGAGGGAACGGAATTGCACAGGGTATGGCGGAACGACTGGTGTACGTAGGCAGCGGCGTGCCTAGTCCTCCTCAACCGTAGATTCGTTCACCGAGATGATTGGCAACCGCATGACGCGGGCGACTTGATCCAGGAACCGAGTGCTCGTCACGAACCACTCCCTACCGGCGGAGCGAGCCACGCTTCGATAGTGATCCGCTGCTTCGAGCAACCGATGAAAGTCCGATTCGGCGTCCGACGTCGATCGGTCCCCCGTTGGATAAATGCGCAGGAGGATGGGCTCTTCCGGCAGCGCGGTGGTGCGTGTTTGGTTGCGGAATCGCTCGATGACATCACTGTCGCTTCGTCCGACCTTCATGAGAGTTCGCCCGCTAGCCGGATCGAAGGGGTACCGCAGGTAGTGAGGAAGCGCATAGGCATAGATGCCTACGTCGTTCCGAGCTTCAGCCTGTTCGGTATGACGCTGCGCCTCTCGAACCTCAACCACGCGGGCGGTCTGATCGTTCGCGCGCCTTTCCAGCTCCACGAGATTCGCCTCGAGGTACGCGCGCGCGTCCGGGGACAATCCTCCAGCTCTGAGCAAGGCCCGGAACTTGCGCGCGACCCCCAAGGCAACAGTCGGTCCTGTAGGCAAGTCACCCTCAAGGAGCGCCCTGATGGTTTGCGTGTAATTCCACACGAAGTTGGACGTCGAGACGCCCAACTCCGCTGCTATCTGGTCTGCGGTGAGATTCCTCTCGAGTCCCCTGTACACCTCGCCCACGCGCGACTCGTCACGTTCGAGCAGCGTCGAGAGCTCCTCGCGCACCTCCGAGCTGGGACAGGCCGGCCCGATCACATCTCCCGCTGGAGGCGGACCCATCTCCCCCGCGCCCGCTGAGGGGTCGCCAAGAGGGCCCTGCTGATGAAGAGGTTCCCACGCACCGGTCACCCCCACATCGTCTCAGCCTGACTTCAGGCCTCCCGGACACCGCGCTGTCAGGTAGGTCCGCCGACCGAGCCAGTGCGCCCTGCCTTCCATCCGTAGGACTAGCACCGAGCGGCTGAACGGCGCTCTGCCTAACGAACGAGGCTCCCGGAACCTCCGTGGCTGGCCTGGAGGCAGTCGGCGGCTCTGAGGGGGCGTCGAGGCCCTGTGCGCAGGGGTCCGCAGCTGCTTTCTCAAGCGGGGGCGGACGCTGCAAGCCGAGCGGTGTGTCCTAGTTGTGTCCCCGCCAGCTGGCTGGCCCCCGAGACGACGAAGGGCCAGGCTCCCCCATCTTTGGGTTCACCTGGCCCTTCGTGCTGGTGGGCGATACTGGGTTCGAACCAGTGACCTCTTCGGTGTGAACGAAGCGCTCTACCACTGAGCCAATCGCCCGCTGCGCGCTCCATGATGCCAGATGCTCAGCGCCAGAGCGGCACCCACCCCGGCACCCAGTCCGGCACGCCGGTCAGGTGCAGGACGACGACCATGACGCCGTAGACGAAGGCCGCCGTCAGCGCGCCGATGCCCAGCCGCACCCACAGCGGCTGCCGGCCCAGCCACTCGGTCCAGGCCCGGACGTGGCGCTTGGTGAACTCCAGCAGCCGCTCGGCCCAGGTGAACTCGCTGGCGAGCACGAACAGGCCGGCGATGACCGTGAGCCAGCCCGGACCCGGCAGCGGGATGGTGGCCAGCCCCAGGGCGACGACGAGGCCGCCGACGATCCCGACCACGACCCGGTAGGCGTGGTCGACCGAGCGCCGCGCGGCGATGCCCCGGCGCCAGCGGGCCTCGGCGACCCGCTCGCGCAGGCTGCGGTGCCCGTCCTGCGCCGCGTGCTCCCGCCGCTCCCGCGCGGTCGGTCGCGCCGCCGCCTCCTGCGGGAGGGGCGGCACGGTGTCCTGTCCGCTCAGCTGGTCACCTGCCCGTCCGCCACCACCTCCGACGGTTCCGCCGGAGCCTGCCGACCGGGCTCGATGCTGATCGCGTACGCCGCGTACTGGTCGATCCCGGTCGGGGCGGAGCCTACGGTCCGCAGGTCGGTCTGTGGGGAGATCACGTCGAAGGTGCCCAAGGCCACCGGGGCGTCACCCGCGATCCCCCACACCACGTAGGTGCTGTCGCTGCTGTCGTTGACCCGCAGCCCGTGGGTGACGACCTCCAGGCGGCCCTCCCGGGCGACCACGGTGGCCACCGCCCCGCCGTCGCCGGTCCCGCCGTCGCCCGCCCCGCCGTCGCGGTGGACCGGCGCGATGACCGCCCGGCCCGGCTGCAGCAGCGCGTCGATCACCTCCGCCTGCCCGGCGGCGACCGCCTGGGCCTCGTCCCGGGACGACCCCAGGACCACGTTCCAGGTGCCCAGCGCCAGGATCGCCGCGACGGCGGCCGCCACCAGGGCGTTGGGCAGCACCCGCCGCCACACCGACGGGGCGCCGACGCCGGGGGCAGCGGCCCGCGGGACGTAGTCGGGGAAGCCGGTGGCCGCCCGGCCGGCCGCGGTGGCGCCGGACCCGGGGACGTCGGTCCGCCGCCGCCCCCCGGGGACGCCGGGGGCGGGCGCGGTCTGGGGCGCGGGATCGGGCGGGGCCGGCACGGTGGGCCCACCGGGGTCCCCGCCCGCCACCGGGGCCGGCGGCGGCAGCTGATCGGTGCGCTCGACGGCCCGGCGCAGCCGGTCGCGGAGCCGGTCGGAGGGCTCGGCCGGTGGCAGGTCGCCGGCCAGCGCCGCCATCACCTCGGACGTCTCGGCCACCGTGCGGGCGCAGCGGGGGCAGGAGGCCAGGTGCGACGCGAAGACGGCCTCGTCCTCGGGCTCGAGCGCGTGCAGCGCCCAGCCGACGGCGAGCTCGTCGAAGGCCTGGTGGTCCTCGGGCCGCGGGCTCACCGGGCACCTCCGTCGACCGACGTGGGGTCGCTGAGCGCACCGCCGGCGGCGAGTCCGGCGACCGTGCCGAGCTCCTCCCTGAGCCTGCGCATCCCGGCGAGCATGCGGGTCTTGACCGTGCCCAGCGGCGCGCTGGTCAGCGCCGCGACCTCCCGCTGGGTGTACCCGCCGTAGTAGGCCAGCGTCAGCGCCTCGCGCTGGGCGTCGGGCAGCGCGCCCAGGGCCGCCCGCACCCGGTCGGACACCACCCGGCTCCAGGCCTGGTCCTCGACGTCGTGCGCGGCGGTCGGCGCGCCGAGCAGCAGGTCGTCCTCGGCACGGGACCGCCGGCGCCGGTGGGCCTCCTCGCGGCGGACGGCGTCGACCGCCTTGTGGTGCACCATCGCCATGAGCCAGGAGGAGAAGCTGCCGCGGGCGCCGTCGTAGGCGTGCGGGTCGCGCCACACGCTCAGGAAGACGTCCTGGACCACGTCCTCGGCGAGCGTGTCGTCGGCCAGGATGCGGCGGGCGAGGGCGAACGCGGGCTGGCGGAACCGGTCGTAGAGGTCGTCGACGGCACCACGGTCACCCGCGCGCACCCGCCGCACGAGATCGGCGTCACCGGGGTCGCCCTCCGGTGGTCGTGCCGGACGCGTCACGGACCCCATCGTCACACGGGGCCTTCGACAGGCACACTGATCCCGGTTCACCACGCCGTGAGTCGGGTAGTGACAGAACACCCGGACGGACGACACGCCCGGGCGCCGGGACGCGCAACGTCCAGGCGTGCCGGTCGTTGGAGAGGTCATGCCGCACCGAGATTCCCCCGGGTACTCCGTCCCGACGACGCTGCACCTCGTGGGTCCCGGCTCGTGGACCGAGGTGCCGGCGGTCCTGTCCTACGAGGTCAGCGACCCGTTCGCGGTCCGCATCGGCTTCGGCGACGTGGGTGACCCGGTCGACGACGGCATCACCTGGCTGCTCGGCCGCGAGCTGCTCGCCGCGGGCCTCGAGCACCCGGCCGGCGACGGCGACGTGCGGCTCTGGCCGGCACGCACCAGCGGCGACGTGCTGTACCTGCACCTGCGGGCCCCGTCGGGGGAGGCGCTCTTCGAGCTGTCGCGGGCGACGGTGGCCGCCTTCCTGCAGCAGACCGAGACACTGGTCCCGTCGGGACAGGAGACCGCGGCGCTCGACGTCGACGAGGAGCTGGCCGTCCTGCTCTCCGGCGGCGGCGCCGATCCCGGGGCCCGCTGACCCCCCGGGGGGACCCCCCGTGAACGCCCGCCTCCGGGTCGGGTATGGTTCTCCCTGCACGACAGCAACGCGGACGTGGCTCAGCTGGTAGAGCATCACCTTGCCAAGGTGAGGGTCGCGGGTTCGAATCCCGTCGTCCGCTCGAGACCTCGAGCGATGGTCACCAGACCGGCGCTCGTGTGTGCGGTGGAGTGGCCGAGAGGCGAGGCAACGGCCTGCAAAGCCGTCTACACGGGTTCAAATCCCGTCTCCACCTCGCCTCCGCACCGACGCGGTGGAGCGGGCCGGTCGCAGGACCGGACTCGGGCGATTGGCTCAGTGGTAGAGCGCTACCTTGACACGGTAGAGGTCACTGGTTCGAACCCAGTATCGCCCACCAGCACCGGAGCCCCGGACCACACGGTCCGGGGCTCCCGTCGTTCCCGGAGCCGTCAGCCGCGCTCCCCCACCGCCGGGGCGACGCGCTCGGCCCAGAACCGCTCCACCTGGTCGGCGAGCGCCTCGGGGGCGCCGCTGTTGTCCAGGACGACGTCGGCCACCGCCCGCCGCTGCTCGTCGGTGGCCTGCGCGGCGATGCGGGCCCGGGCGTCGTCCTCGCCCAGCCCGCGCAGGGCCAGGCGGGCCACCCGGGTCCCGAGGTCGGCCTCGACCACCAGCACCAGGTCGTGGTGGCCGGCCTGGCCGGTCTCCACCAGCAGCGGCACGTCCTGGACGACGACGGCGTCCGGTGGCGCCTGGGCGATGACCTCCCGCGCCCGCGCCCGCACCAGCGGGTGGACGATCCCGTCGAGCCGGGCCCGAGCGTCGGGGTCGCGGAAGACGATCGAGGCCAGCGCCGCCCGGTCCAGCGCGCCGTCGGCGGTGAGCACCTGCGGCCCGAACGCGTCGACGACCGCGGCCAGGCCCGGCGTGCCGGGCTCGACGACCTCCCGCGCGATCCGGTCGGCGTCGACGACCACCGCGCCGCGGGCGGCCAGCAGCGCCGCCACCGTGCTCTTCCCCGATCCGATCCCGCCGGTCAACCCGATCCGCAGCACGTACGGACGGTAACCAGCACGCGGGCGGGGGTCACGGACGGGTAACACCCGGGCGTCCGGTCCGGCGCGTCGCTCCAGTCACACGCGTCACTCCTCATAACGTCCGCCCCGGCGGTCACCCACGGAGGGGGACGCAGCCGAGAGAGGCAGGCACCACGATGTCGCAGACCCGCCCCGCGACCGCGACGGTCGTCCCCGGCTCCCGCGCCCGCGGTCGACACCGGGTGGAGCGTGCCGGCGGCATCCGGGTCGCCGACCTGCCCGCCGTCCGCGAGCGGCTGGCGGCGCACGCGACCGCCGCCCCCGTCCGTCCCTCGCGGCGCACCGCCTTCGTGCGCTGGCTGCTCGACGCCGCGCCGGCCGGCCGGCACACCTGGCAGTCGCTGGCCGCCGCCGGTGGCCGCCCCCGCTCGGCGTTCGCCATCATCCTCAGCCTCTAGCCCCCAGGACCCCTCTCGCCGGGTGCCCGCCCGGCCGCCCGGTGGGCCGGGGGCACCCGGCGCGACTCACGGCCGCCCCGTAGGGGTTTC
>NZ_JBJGYY010000016.1:0-116732 GCF_054050235.1 Geodermatophilus sp. SYSU D00696
CCCCGCCCCCCCCCCCCGCCCCCCCCCCCCCCCCCCCCCCCCCCGCCCCCCCGCCCCCCCCCCCCCCCCCCCCCCCGCCGGAACCCGTGGTGTGTCAGGAGCGGTGCACCTCGTCGTAGCCGAGGTCGCCGCCCGGGTCGTCGCCAGCCCGGGCCGGCGGCTCCGCGGGCGCCGGGGGTGCCGGCTGCCGCCCTGCCCCGGCGGTCGCCTCGTGCACGAGGTCGTAGCCGTAGTCGCCGTCGGACCGCTCACCTGACTGTGTCATGACCCCTCCTGGCCGCGCGTGGGCCCGATGCTGCGCGCCCGGCCGGGACGCGCACAAGGCCCCGCGCCGGTCCTCCCCGGGAGCGATGGTGGGCGTGACACGATCCAGCAGGCCACGCGCACGTCCAGGACGTCCTCGAATCCGCGCTCGTCGTCCGCGAGTCGAGCACGGTCTTCTGCGACAGGGAGGGGTCCCGGTGAGGGTCGCGCTGTTCGCCACCTGCCTGGTGGACACCCTGGTGCCGCAGGTGGCCCGGGCGACGGCGGTGCTGCTGCAGCGGCTGGGTCACGAGGTGGTCGTGCCGCCGACCCAGGCCTGCTGCGGGCAGATGCACGTCAACACCGGCTACCGGCGCGAGGCGGTGCCGATCGTGGCCAACCACGTGCGCGCCTTCGCCGGCGCCGAGGCGGTCGTGGCGCCGTCGGGGTCGTGCGTGGCCTCGATCCACCACCAGCAGGCCGCCGTCGCCCGCCGGGCCGGGGACACCGGGCTCGCCGAGGAGGCGGAGGCGCTGGCCGCGCGCACGTACGAGCTGTCGCAGTTCCTCGTCGACGTGCTCGGCGTGACCGACGTCGGCGCCTACTACCCGCACCGGGTCACGTACCACCCGACCTGCCACTCGCTGCGCCTGCTGCGGGTGGGCGACCGGCCGCTGCGGCTGCTGCGCGCCGTCCGCGGGCTGGACCTGGTGGAGCTGCCGGGCGCCGAGTCCTGCTGCGGCTTCGGCGGCACCTTCGCGGTCAAGAACGCCGACACCTCGACGGCGATGCTCACCGACAAGATGGCGAACGTGCTCGCCACCCGCGCCGAGGTGTGCACCGCCGGCGATGCGTCCTGCCTCCTGCACATCGGCGGCGGCCTGTCGCGGCTGCGCTCGGGCACCCGCACGGTGCACCTGGCCGAGATCCTCGCCTCGACGGAGGAGGACGTGAGCCCACGGCAGACGACCCGGCCGGCGGTGCGGGCATGACCGGGCACTTGCGCGGAAGTGCACGAAGGAGGGCCGCGTGACGACGACGCCGCAGGACGGTCGCACCGACCCGACGCCGCTGGCGCCGGGCGCACCCCGCTCGGGCACGACGTTCCTCGGCCTGCCGACGGCGCCCCGCGGCGTGGGCCACCTGCGCGGGGACGTCCCCTTCCCCGACGCCGCCCGCACGGCCCTGCGCGACGGCCAGCTGCGCGCCAACCTCGGCCGGGCGACGACGACGATCCGCGGCAAGCGCGCCGCCGTCGTGTCGGAGGTGCCGCACTGGGAGCAGCTGCGGCAGGCCGGGAAGGCGCTGAAGGCCGCGACCATGGCCCGCCTCGACGAGCACCTGGAGGAGCTCGAGCGCCAGGTGACCGCGCGCGGCGGCACCGTGCACTGGGCGCGCGACGCCGCCGAGGCCAACCGGATCGTCACCGGGCTGGTGCGGGCCACCGGCAGCGACGAGGTGGTCAAGGTCAAGTCGATGGCCACCCAGGAGATCGGCCTGAACGAGGCGCTGGAGACCGCGGGGATCACCGCAGTCGAGACCGACCTGGCCGAGCTGATCGTGCAGCTGGGCGAGGACAGCCCCAGCCACATCCTCGTGCCGGCGATCCACAAGAACCGCTCGGAGATCCGCGAGATCTTCGCCCGCACCATCCCCGGCGTCGACCCGGGCCTCACCGACGACCCGCGGCAACTGGCGATGGCCGCCCGGGCGCACCTGCGCGAGCGGTTCCTGCGCGCCCGGGTCGCCGTCAGCGGGGCCAACTTCGCCGTCGCGGAGACCGGCACGCTCGCCGTCGTCGAGAGCGAGGGCAACGGCCGGATGTGCCTGACGCTGCCGCAGACGCTGATCACCGTCATGGGCATCGAGAAGGTCGTGCCGCGCTGGGTCGACCTCGGCGTCTTCCTGCAGCTGCTCCCCCGCTCCTCCACCGGCGAGCGGATGAACCCCTACACCTCGCTGTGGGCCGGGGTCACCCCCGGCGACGGGCCGGCCGAGTTCCACCTGGTGCTGCTCGACAACGGCCGGACGGCGGTGCTCGCCGACGAGGTGGGCCGCGAGGCGCTGCACTGCATCCGCTGCTCGGCCTGCCTGAACGTGTGCCCGGTGTACGAGCGCGCCGGCGGGCACGCCTACGGCTCGGTCTACCCGGGACCGATCGGCGCGGTGCTCTCCCCGCAGCTCACCGGGGTCGAGGACAACGCCTCGCTGCCGTACGCGTCGTCGCTGTGCGGCGCCTGCTACGACGTCTGCCCGGTGGCCATCGACATCCCGTCGATCCTCGTGCACCTGCGCGCCGAGCACGTGGAGGCCCAGCAGCGGCCCACCGCCGAGGCGGTCGCCTTCCGCGGGCTGTCCCGCGTGATGAGCAACCCGCGGCTGTGGCACCTCGCCCAGCGCGCCGCCGGGCTGGGTCGGCTGCTCGCCAGGGGGAGGCCGACGCTGCCGGCCGCGCTGCCGCCGCCGGCGAGCGCCTGGACCCGCACCCGCGACCTGCCCGCCCCGCCCGGGAGGACGTTCGTGCAGCAGTGGAACGAGGAGCACGGGCGGTGAGCGCGCGCGAGGAGGTGCTCGGCCGGATCCGCACCGCGCTCGGGACCGCCCGGCCGTCGGTCGCCGTCCCGCCGGTGCCCGGGCCGCGCGCCCTGCCGCCCGCCGAGTTGCTCGACCTGCTCGCCGAGCGGGTGGAGGACTACCGCGCCACGGTGCTCCGGTGCGCGCCGGCCGACGTCCCGGCGACCGTCGTCCGCGCGCTCGACTCCGCGCTCGGCACCGGCTGGGACCCGGCCGGCGTCGTCGTCGCCCCCGGCGTCCCGGCCGGCTGGCGGCCGGCGGGGTCGAGAGAGGACGACGGCCGGCGAGCGGTCGAGCTGGCCGCGTTCGCCGCGACGCTCACCGGGGTGGCGACGGCGGTAGCCGAGACCGGGACGCTGGTCCTCGACGGGTCGCCGCTCTCGGGTCGGCGGGCGCTGTCGCTGCTGCCCGACGTCCTGGTGTGCGTCGTCGAGGCCGCGCAGGTGGTGCCCGACGTCCCCGACGCGCTGGCCCGGCTGGACCCCGTCGCCCCGCTCACGATGGTCAGCGGCCCCTCGGCCACCAGCGACATCGAGCTGCAGCGCGTCGAGGGCGTGCACGGCCCGCGGACCCTGGTGGTCGTCCTCGCCGCCTGGTGAAGGACCCTCGTGCCCCCCAGCCCTCAGGTCAGAGGCTCGGGATAGGTGGCGCGCACCGCGCGCATGTCGAGGTCGCGGACGGTGGCCACGAGCAGGTCCACCGAGTCGGCGGGCATCCAGCCGGGCTCGGCGAACACCAGCACGCCGTCGCGGTAGACCATCAGCGTGGGCGCCGACCGCACCCGCAACTCCGCGACGAGCGCGGGCTCGACCTCGGTGTCGACGGCGGCGAAGACCAGGTCGGGGTGCCGCTCGGCGGCGGCGTCGAACACGCCGGCGAAGGCCCGGCTCGAGCCCGACCGCGACGTGCGGAAGTCGACCAGCACGATGCCCGGCGCGGAGACCGCAGCCGCGTAGTCGCGCCCGCGGAGAGGAACCGTTCCCATGCCTGCACCTCCCGTCCGCCGCCCAGTGTGCCCCGACACCGCGCATCGGCAGCAGCCGATCCGGAGGGATCCTGGGTGCCCCAATGATTGGTGCGCCACGGAGTTACCATGGGGAGGTGCAGTACCTCGACACGGCCCCGGCCGACGCCGGCCCGGACGTCGCCGACCCCCTCGCCCTCGAGCGGCAGGTGTGCTTCGCGCTGTCGGTCGCCGCGCGCAACGTCGTCGCCGTCTACCGCCGGTTCCTGGAGCCCATGGGGCTCACCCATCCCCAGTACCTCGTGATGCTCGCCCTCTGGCAGTCCGGGCCGCTCTCGGTCAAGGACCTCTCCCGGCTGCTGCAACTCGACCCCGGCACCCTGTCCCCGCTCCTCAAGCGGCTGGAGTCCGCAGGGTTGGTGCGGCGCGACCGCGACCCGCGCGACGAGCGGGCGCTGGCCGTCGCGCTCACCGACCGCGGGCGGGAGCTGCGCGCGCAGGCGGAGGCCATCCCGGCGGGCATCGTGGAGCACCTCGGCATGCCCCTGGACGAGCTCCAGGCCCTGCACGGCGCCCTGACCCGGGTCATCGACGCCTCGCAGCACGCCCTGGTGGACCAGCCGTGACCGCGCCCACGGGAGCCAGGCAGCCCGACGCCGGCGCCGCCCCCGCACCGCCGCGGGTCCGCCCCGGTGTGCTGCGGTGGGTGGCCTACGCGATGGGCGCCGGGCTGCCCGAGCGGCACCGGACGTGGGTCCTGTACGACACGACGACCGGGACGTGGGTGCTGCGGCACGTGGCGCGCACCCTGGTGCAGCTCGCCGTGCCGATCGCCCTGGTCCTGCTGTTCGTGCCGGGCGCCTTCTGGATCCGCGGGCTCGCCGCGCTCGGCGGGCTCATCCTCGGCATGGCGTTCTCGCTGGCCTACATGACCGAGGCGGTGGAGAACCGGGTGAAGAAGGCCGGCTACGCCCCGGGCTCGGCGCAGGCCGTCCGCGACCTGGCCGGCCGGGAGCGCGAGGCCCGCGACTCCGAGCGCCGCCGCGCCGCGGCCGCCCGGCGGGCCGCCCGCTACCGCGAGCGCCGCGGCGGCTGACCCGCCTCGCGGAACCGCTCGCCGGAGCCCCGGCCGAGGGTGCCCGCTCGCGTACGCTCCGTCCCCGACGCCCGGAGGACCTGGGCCGGGACGGAGCCGAGGTGAGTGGACCCACCCGGGACGACGCGCGCTCGGACGAGCGCGACCGCTACCGCTTCCTGGCCGAGGTCACCGAGTCCCTCGCGCAGAGCCTCGACACCGGGACCGCCGCCGAGCAGCTCGCCCGCCTGGTGGTGCCGCGGCTGGCCGACTGGGCCACCGTCACCGTCCTCGAGGGCGACGGCGCGCCCGGCACCGTGGCCCGCGCCCACCGCGACCCGGCCCTCCTCGACGCCGTCGACACCTACCTGGCCGGCCGGGTGACCGCGCCGCGTGACCACGCCGCCCTCGCCGCCACCCTCTTCGCCGGGGAGCCGGTGCAGCTGACCGCGGTCGAGCCCGACCTGGGCCCGGAGTCCCTGCCCGGGGGCGCGGTACGCCGCGCCTGGGACCGGTTGGACCCGCGGTCGAGCCTGTTCGTCCCGCTGCACGCCCGCGGTTCGGGGTTCGGTGTCCTGTCCCTCGTGCGCTGCGGCGACCGCCCGCCCGCCGGACCCGAGGAGATCGCGCTCGCCGTCGAGGTCGCCCGTCGCGGCGCGCTGGCCTTGGACAACGCCCGGCTCTACGGCCGGCAGGTGCGGGTCGCCGAGACGCTGCAGCACAGCCTGCTCACCCCGCCGCCCCGGCCCGCGGGCCTCGAGCTCGCCGTCCGCTACCGGCCCGCGGTCTCCCAGGACCTCGTCGGCGGGGACTGGTACGACGCCGTCGTGCTGCCCGACGGCGCCACGCTGCTGGTCATCGGCGACGTCGCCGGCCACGGCGTGGAGGCCGCCGCGGCGATGGCCCAGCTGCGCAGTGCGGTGCGGACGCTGGCCTACGACTCCCCCGGCGGGCCGGCCGCCACCCTCGACCGGGTCGACCGCGTGCTCGCCGGGCTGCACGTCGGCACGCTGGCCACCGCGCTCGTCGCCCGGCTGGAACCCGCGGTCGCCGGGGACGCGAACCGCCTGCTGCGCTGGTCGTCGGCCGGGCACCTGCCCCCGCTGCTGCTGCGGGCCGACGGCGCGGTGCGCCTGCTCGTCACCCCGCCGGAACGCCTGCTCGGCACCCAGGAACCCGGCGAGCGCACCGACCACGTCACGACGCTGGCGCCCGGCGAGACGCTGCTGCTGGTCACCGACGGGCTGGTCGAGGTCGGCCGACGCGGCATCGACGAGGGCCTGGCCCGGATCGCCGGCGCCCTCCGCGGCCTCGAGCCGCTCGCGGCCGACGCGCTGTGCGACCGGCTGCTGACCCGGGTGCTCCCCGACCGCACCGACGACGACGTCGCGGTGCTGGCGGTCCGCGTCCTGGCCTGACGGCCCGCGCCGGGACGGCGTCGCGTGTCGACCTGGTGCGGTCTCGGGGCCTCGGAGACCGCACCAGGTCGACACCGGGTGCTCACCCCCAGAAGGCGCGGACCTCCCCGGCGACCCGCTCGCCCTGCGCCCGCCCGGCGCGCGCGGAGGGCGCGCGGCTGGCCGGGTCGAGCGGGTTGGGCCCGAACGCCGCCAGCGCGGCGTCGTCGGCGAGGACCGCGTGCGCCTCGCCGTCGCGGCGCAGGGTGGCCAGCTGCTCCTCCAGCGAGGGACCGAGCGGGCTGCCCGGGAACCCGCCGAAGGGCGCCACCACCAGCACCCGGTCGCAGCCGGCGGCGAGGTCGGCATTCGTGAGCGAGCGCAGGCCGCCGTCCATGAACCGCCCGCCGCCGACGGTGACCGGCGGGTAGACGCCGGGCACCGCGCAGGAGGCGGCGACGGCGTCCACCAGCGGCCAGCCGGTGTCGCGGTCGATCGCCAGGAACTCCCCGTCCGCGGTGTCGATCGCGGTGACGACCAGCCGGGCGGCCGGCCACTCCGGCGAGCCGATCCGCGCGCCGATGACCGCGAGCCGCTCGGACTCCGGCACCGTCTGCGCGCGCAACGCCAGCGCGCCGACCCGCGCCCGCGCCTCCTGCTGACCGGTCACGCCCTCCAGCGCCCGGGCCAGCGCTGCGGCGAACGCCCCGGCGTCGAAGTCCGCGACCCGCTCGGTCGCCGGCACCGGTCCGAGCTGGGCGGCGTAGGCCTCCTCCGGGTCGGCGCCGGTGCGCAGCAGCGTGCCCACGACCGAGCCGGCCGAGGTGCCCACCACGAGGTCGGCGTCGCGGACGTCGACGCCGGCCGCGGCCAGCCCGGACAGCAGCCCCAGCTCCCAGGCGATGCCGGCGACCCCGCCGCCGCCGAGGACGAGCGCGCGGCTCACCCGGCGTCTCCCCGGCGGGGGCGCGGGTACGGGGCGCCGGCGACCGGCAGGAGGGGGTCGGTCATGCGGGCCAGTGTGCACGCGGGGCCCGGACGCGATACGCAGGACGCATGAGCCGGGACGTCACGACGACGGGCGCACTGCCGGAGGGGCTGGCCGACGAGGCGGTCGCCGCGCTGGGCGAGGCGGACGCCGACGCGTTCCTGGCCCGGGTCGAGCTGGCGCTGCCCGACGTCACCGCCGCGCTGGCCGCCCTCTACGGCGAGCGGGCCGGCGGGCTGCTGGACCGGGCGCTGCGGATCGCGCTGCAGGCCGCGGCCGGGCGGCCGGAGCCGCTGCGCCGGCTCGACCGCCGCCGCGAGATCGACCCCGGCTGGTTCCTGCGCTCCCGGATGCAGGGCTACGTCTGCTACGTCGACCGCTTCTGCGGCACGCTCGACCGGCTGCCCGACCACCTCGACCACCTGGCCTCGTTCGGCACCACCTACCTGCACCTCATGCCGCTGCTGCGGCCGCGCGAGGGCGAGAACGACGGCGGGTACGCGGTGGCCGACTACCGCTCGGTGGACCCGCGGCTGGGGACGATGGCCGACCTGGAGGCCGTGGCGACCGCGCTGCACCGGCGCGGCATGAGCCTGTGCGTCGACCTCGTCCTCAACCACACCGCCCGCGAGCACCCGTGGGCGCAGGGGTGGCTGGCCGGCGACCCCGCGTACGCCGGCTTCTACACCGCCTTCCCCGACCGGACCATGCCCGACGCCTACGACGCGACCATCCCGGAGGTGTTCCCCGACCGGGCGCCGGGGTCGTTCACCTGGGTGCCCGAGGCCCGCGGCGGGGAGGGCGGCTGGGTGTGGACGACGTTCTGGCCCTACCAGTGGGACCTCGACTACACCAACCCCGAGGTCACCCTCGCCATGCTCGGCGAGATCACCTGGCTGGCCAACCGCGGCGTCGACGTGTTCCGGATGGACGCCGTGCCGTTCATGTGGAAGCGGCTGGGCACCACCTGCCAGAACCAGCCCGAGGGCCACACCCTGCTGCAGCTGCTGCACGCGCTGACCCGGGTCGCCGCTCCGGGCGTGGTCTTCAAGGCCGAGGCGATCGTGGCGCCCGACGACCTGGTGCCCTACCTCGGCGCGCACGAGCGCTTCCGCCCCGAGTGCGAGCTGGCCTACCACAACTCGCTCATGGTGCTGATGTGGAGCAGCCTGGCCACCCGCGAGGTCCGGCTGGCCCGCCAGGCGCTGGGCCGGATGCGGCCGATCCCGCCGGGCACCACGTGGGTCACCTACGTGCGCGGCCACGACGACATCGGCTGGGCGGTCACCGACACCGACGCCGCCGCGGTCGGCCTCGACGGCTTCGCCCACCGGCGCTTCCTCAACGACTTCTACTCCGGGCGCTTCCCCGGCTCCTTCGCCCGCGGCGCGCTGTTCCAGGAGAACGAGGTCACCGGCGACGCCCGCATCTCCGGGTCGGCGGCGTCGCTGTGCGGCATCGAGGACGCCCTCGACCGAGGCGACGAGTCGGCCCTCGAGGCGGGGCTGCGCCGGCTGGTGCTGCTGTACTCGGTGGCCTACGGCTTCGGCGGCATCCCGCTGCTCTACATGGGCGACGAGCTGGCCCTGCGCAACGACACCGGCTACCTCGACGACCCGCGGCGCGCGCCCGACAACCGCTGGATGCACCGCCCGCCGATGGACTGGGCGGCGGCCGCGCGCACCGCCGTCCCGGACACGCTCGAGGGCCGCGTCGCCGGCGCGCTGCGCCGGCTGGGCGACGTCCGCCGCGCGCTGCCCGCCCTCGACGGCGGCACCGACACCGAGGTGCTCGACGCCGGCGACGACGCCGTCCTGGTGTGGCGGCGCCGGCACCCGCGGCACGGCACCTTCACGGGTCTGGCCAACGTCGCCGCCACTCCGCGGGCGGTCGACGCCGACACCGTCACCGGGTTCGGCGGCTTCGCCTTCGTGCACGGCAGCGACGGCCCGCTCGGGGTCGAGGACGGGCGCCTGGTGGTGCCGGCCCTCGGCTTCGCCTGGTTCGCCGAGCCCTGACCGGGCGGCGCCGCTCACCCGGACGGGTCATGCATCCCGGACGCCCCGGTGTCGATCAGACAGGGAACCCGCCCGCTCGACGGAAGCAGACCGGCATGGCCCCGTCCCCCACCGCAGCCCGCACCCTCGGCGCGCTGCTCGTCGGCCTCTGCACGGCCGGCGTCCTGGTCACCGCGGCCCTGCCCCCCTCGGGCGCGGCGCTGGTCTCCGACCTCACCCAGGCCCTGGCCTCGGGAGCGGCCGCCGCGGCCACCGCCGCGCACGCTGCCCGGTGCGGCGAGCTGCGGGTGCGCGTCGCGTGGTGGCTGCTCTCCGCGGCGTGCGCGGCGTGGTCCGCCGGGCAGGTGTACTGGACGGTCCTCGCGGTGCGCGGCGAGGCGCCCTTCCCGTCGCTGGCCGACGTCGGCTTCCTCGGCTTCTCCGTCCTCGCCGTGCTCGCGCTGGTCGTGCACCCGGCCCGCGGCGGGCGCACCGGCCCGTGGCAGCGGTTCCTCGACGCGCTCATGACCGCCGGCGCCGTGGGCCTGGTCAGCTGGCAGACGGCGCTGGGCGCGGTGCTGCGCGAGGACACCGGCCACGACGTCGCCGTCCGGATGCTGCTGGCCGCCTACCCGGTCGCCGACACCGCGCTGGTCGTGCTGGCCGTCCTGCTGGTCACCCGGACCTCCGGTGACCGCCGGTCGCTCAACCTGGTCGCCGCGGGGGTCACCTCCCTCGCCGTCGCCGACAGCGCCTTCACCTACCTCGCCGCCACCAGCAGCTACGACGGCGGCACCGCCGACGTCGGCTGGACGCTGGCCTTCGTGCTGCTGGCCGTCGCCGGGCTGTGCCGCCCAGGCCGCCCGGCGGAGGCCACGACCGCGGACCGCCGGGTCGGCCGGGCCGGTGCGGCGGCCTCGCTGCTGCCCTACGTGCCGGTCACGGCCGCGCTGGCGACCACCCTGGCGCTGAGCCTCGCCGGCACGCCGCTGTCGCGCGGCGAGATGACGGCGTCCACGGTGGTCATCGCCGCGCTGATCGCCCGGCAGTACATGACCGTCCGGGAGAACGTCCGCCTCGCCGACGACCTCGCCGCCCGCGAGGCGCAGCTGCGGCACCTGGCCTTCTCCGACCCGCTCACCGGCCTGGCCAACCGCTCGCTGTTCCTCGACCGGCTCGGGCACGCCCTCGCGCTGCACGCCCGGGACATGCGGCCGGTCGCGGTCGTCTTCCTCGACCTCGACGACTTCAAGTCGGTCAACGACACCCTCGGGCACGCCGCCGGCGACGAGCTGCTGCTGCGGGTCGCCGAGCGGCTCACCGGGGCGCTGCGCGGTGGCGACACGGTGGCCCGGCTCGGCGGGGACGAGTTCGCCGCCCTCCTCGAGGACGGCGGGGACCCGCTCGAGGCGGCCGCGCGCATCACCGCCGCGATGGCCGTGCCCTTCACCGTCGCCGGCCGCACCCGCGCGGTCGGGGCGAGCACCGGCGTGGTCGCCCTCGGCGCCGGGGACGCCGCGGTGGGCGCCGACGAGCTCATGGCCCGCGCCGACGCGGCGATGTACTCCGCCAAGCGCGCCGGCAAGGGCCGCGTGGTGCAGCACGGCTCCTCCGCTCTCGGCTGATCCGCCCGGGGCGACGTCTGCGGGCGGGACCCGGGGGTGCGACGCTGGCCCGGTGACAGACACAGCGAGGGCGGTGGCGCACCGCGACGGCCGCCGCACGGAGGCGGTCCGCACCTACCAGGGGCACGGCATCCACGCCGCGCCGGGGGTGCACGAGTACGCCGCCGAGCTGGTGCGCACGCTGCTGCCCGACGGCGGGCGGGTGCTGGAGGTGGGCTCGGGCTGCGGCGCGCTGGCGCTGCGGCTGCGCGACGCCGGCATCGACGTCGTCCCCACCGACCTCGACCCGCCGCACGAGTGGATCCACCGGCTCGACCTCGACGCGCCCGTGTGGACCGAGGAGACCCGCGGCCCGTTCGACCTCGTCGTCTGCGTGGAGACCCTCGAGCACGTGGAGAACCCGCGGCAGGTGCTGCGCTCGATCCGCGCGCTGCTGCGCCCCGGAGGGCAGCTGCTGGTGAGCACGCCCAACGTCACGCACCCGCACTCGCGGCTGCTCACCCTCGTGCGCGGCGCGCCCTACATCTTCGGCCCGCGCCACTACCACTCCCCCGGCCACATCACCCTGCTGCCGGACTGGATGCTCACCGAGCACGTCCGGCTGGCCGGGTTCGGCGGCATCGAGGTCACCACCGCCGGCGACACCCTCTACGCGGGGCCGATGCGGGCGGCCTACCGGGTGGAGATGGGGCTGCTCTGGCTGGCCGGCATCCGCCAGCGCGCCACCTCCGGCGACGGCGTCTGCACGTTCGTCACGGCCACCGCCGTCTAGGCACGGACCCTCCAGCCGCTCACCCGGGGTCGGCCGGCACGGGCAGGAACGGCGCCCACGACGTCGCGGTGCACGAGCCGTACCGGTGCGCGGTCAGCTCGCCGGCGAAGAGCTCGAGCGCGCTGGCGACCAGCCGCACCGTGCCGTCGGAGTGCGGGCACGCCCCGCGGGCGGCGACCGGCCCCGACCAGCGGGTGAGCTCGTCGAGCAGCCCCGGCGGCGGGGTCGCCGGCGCGGCGAGGACCGCCAGCGCCGCGGCGATGCGGGGCAGCCCCTCGAGGCAGGACCCGCACCGGCCGGCGGAGTCCCGGGCCAGGTGCTCGACGACGCGGGCGGTCTCCAGCAGGCCGCAGCGGTCGGCGGGCAGCGCGGCGAGCACGCCGGCGCCCAGGTGGACGCCGGCGACGGCGAGGTCGGCCGCGTCGAGGGTCAGGGACCGCGCGGTGGGGAGGGACACCCAGGTGCCGCGGTAGCCGCCGACCAGCACCGCCCGGGCCCCGGTCAGCGGCAGCACGTCGGCCAGCCGGCTGCCCGGCTCGACGTCGACGACGTCGGCGCGCGCGACCCCGGCGGCCTCCCAGCGGCGGGTGACCAGCGCGCGGTCCGCCGCGTCGGGGCACCCGCGGGCCAGCAGGGCCAGCCGGGCGAGGGTCTCGACGTCGAGCACGAGCGTCGGCCGGCCCTCGACGCCCTGGACGCGCACCGGCGGCTCCTCCTCGCAGGGCAGCGCCGGCCGGCCCTGCAGGCCCGCCACCAGCGCCGACTCCTCCCCCGCCACGAACGACGGCGCCACCGGGTGCAGCCGCACGGTGTCCCCGCGCTCGGCCAGCGCCCGCGCGACGGCGGGCAGCGTGGCCGGTGCGGCGGCCAGGACCAGCGTGGTCGCCCCGAGGGTGCGCCCGGCGAGCGCGAGCCCGTCGAGGACCAGGTGCGGCGCGCGGGTCAGCAGCACCCTGTCCTCGAGCGCGGCCGGCTCGCCCTCCGCCCCGTTGGCCACCACGACCGGCGCGCGCCGCGCACGCGCGACGGCCCGGGCGACCGAGCGGACCTTCACCGCGGTGGGGAAGGCGGCGCCGCCGCGCCCGGTCAGCGCGGCGGACTCGGCGAGCGCGGCGACGTCGGCCACCGGCAGCGGCCCGTGGGTGACCAGGTGGTCGGCGAGCGCCGGACCGGGGGCAGCGAGCAGGCCGGGAGGAGCCGGTGGAGCGGCCACGACGGGCGCCGGTACCACCGGGCGTGGCAGGGGCCGGTCGCGCCGCAGCACGGCGGTGGGTGCGGACATCGGTCCCTCCTCGGGACGTCCCGGGAACGGACGTCACGAGCAGACTGGGGAGCGCACCTGCCGTCCACCCGGGTGCTCCCTGGCAATCGCCTGGGAGCGTCGGGGGCTGCGCCGCCCGCACGGGTGCGCCATCGTTGGGCGCGGGCGCCCGCGCGGCCCGCACCCCGGTCCCCGGCCCCGGAGGTCGCCCCGTGTCCCTCGTGACGGTGCTCGCGACCGGCGGCACGATCGCGACCCGCGCCGACGCACGCGGGGTCTCGACCGCGCAGGACAGCGGCGCGGACCTCCTCGCCCGGCTGCCGGGCACCCACCACCCCCGGCTCCGGGTGCGCGACGTGCTGCGCGTCGGCAGCTACCGGATGACGCTGGAGCTCGCCCACGCCGTCGCGCTGGCCGTCGGCGAGGAGCTGGCCGACCCCGAGGTCGACGGCGTCGTCGTCACGCACGGCACGGACACCACCGAGGAGACCGGCTACCTCCTCGACCTGTTCCACCGCGACCCCCGGCCGGTCGTGCTCACCGGCGCCCAGCGGCCGGCCGACGCCCCCGACGGCGACGGGCCGCGCAACCTCGCCGACGCGGTCACCGTCGCCGCGAGCCCGGCCGCCCGGGAACAGGGCGTCCTGGTCGCCTTCGCCGGGCGGGTGTTCCCGGCCCGGGGTACGCGCAAGGTCCACACGCTGGCGGCCGACGCCTTCGGCGCGCCGGACTCGGGCCCGCTGGGCTGGGTCCGCGACGGGGTCCTCCACGTCGAGCGCGCGGTGCGCCGCCGCGAGCCCCTCGACCTCGCCCGCTTCGACCCCGCCGGGGTGCGGGTCGACGTCGTCGCCTGCCACCCCGACGCCGACGCCACCGCGCTGCACGCCTTCGCCGGCGCGGGCGCCCGCGGCCTCGTGCTGGAGGCCACCGGCGCCGGCAACGCCAACCCCGGCATCTGCCGGGCCGTCCGCGAGCTCACCGACGCCGGCCTCGTCGTCGCCACCTCGACCCGGGTGCCGGCCGGCCCGGTCGCCGCGCTGTACGGCGACGGCGGCGGCACCGACCTGCTGGCCGCCGGGGCGCTGCCCGCGGGCCTGCTCCGCCCGTCCCAGGCGCGCGTCCTGCTGGCCGTCCTGCTGGGGGTGCACCGCGACCCGGACGCCGTCCGCGCCGGGTGGCGGGCGCACACCTCCGGCTGACCGGCGCCGCCGGCCCGGAAGAGCCCGGAAGAGCCCGGGAGAGCCCGGACGAGCCCGGTCGCAGGTCGCGGCCCGGCAGACCCGAGAGGAGAAGGGCATGCCCAAGGAGATCCTCTGCGCCTTCGGCGTCGACGTCGACGCGGTGGGCGGCTGGCTGGGGTCCTACGGCGGCGAGGACTCACCCGACGACATCTCGCGCGGCCTGTTCGCCGGCGAGGTCGGCGTCCCGCGCATGCTGGAGCTGTTCGGCCGCCGGGACCTGCCGAGCACCTGGTTCTGGCCGGGCCACTCGATCGAGACCTTCCCCGAGCAGTTCGACGCGTGCGTCGCGGCCGGCTCCGAGATCGGCCTGCACGGCTACAGCCACGAGAACCCCATCGCGATGAGCCGCGAGCAGGAGTCCGCGGTGCTCGACCGCTGCATCGAGCTCGTCGAGCAGCGGGCCGGCCGGCGGCCGACCGGGTACGTCGCCCCGTGGTGGGAGTTCTCGCCGGTCACCAACGAGCTGCTGCTGGAGCGGGGCGTCAAGTACGACCACTCGCTCATGCACCGGGACTTCGAGCCCTACTACGTCCGGGTCGGCGACCGCTGGACGAAGATCGACTACTCGCAGCCGGCCGAGACCTGGATGACGCCGCTGGTCCGGGGCCGGGAGACCGACCTCATCGAGATCCCGGCGAGCTGGTACCTCGACGACCTCCCGCCGATGATGTTCGTCAAGGCCAGCCCGAACAGCCACGGTTTCGTCAGCCCCCGCCACCTCGAGGAGATGTGGCGCGACCAGTTCGACTGGGTCCACCGCGAGATGGACTACGCGGTGGTGACCTTCACCGTGCACCCCGACGTGTCCGGCCGGCCCCAGGTGCTGCTCATGCTCGAGCGGCTGATCGACCACGTGAGCGCCCACGAGGGCGTCCGGTGGATGACCTTCGACCAGATCGCCGACGACTTCGCGGCCCGCTCCCCGCGCCGGGCCTGACCACGGGCGGCCCGGCCGGGGTGCCGTCCCCGGCCGGGCGGGCACCTCAGGCGGGCTGGACGCCGAACGTGCGGGCCAGCCGCTCGATCTTGCGGGCGCGGCCGAGCCGGGGCAGGTCGCTGCCGTCGCGGATGACCTGGCCGCGGGCCTCGAAGTCGGCGAGGAACGCCTGGGCCCAGGCGACGTCGGAGGGCGCGGGGCTGATGACCTCGTTGATGACCGGCGCCTGCTCGGGGTCCAGGCAGAGCTTGCCGGTGAGGCCGAGGGAGACGGTGACCGCCGACTGCTCGCGCAGCACCGGGTGGCTGGTGCTCACCGTCGGCCCGTCGATCGGCCCGGGCAGGTCGCCGATGCGGCTGGCCACCACCAGCCGCGACCGCGGGTAGGCCATCGCCAGGTCGTCGGCGCTGGTGCCGGTGTCACGCCGGTAGTCGCCGCTGCCGAACGCCAGCCGGAACGTGCCGCGCGCCCGGGCGACGTTCACCGCCTCCTCGATGCCCAGCGCCGACTCCACCAGGGCCAGCACCGGGGTCGCGCCGCCGAGCCGGTCGAAGGTCTCGGTGACGTGCTCGGCGGCCTCGGTCTTGGCCAGCACCACACCGGCCAGCCCGGGCAGGCCGGCGAGCGCGGCCACGTCGTGCTCCCACCACGGGGTCGAGTGGTCGTTGATCCGCACCCAGGCCCGGCGGCCGGCGTCCCCGAGCCAGGCGACGACACCGGCGCGCGCCTCGTCCTTGCGCGCCGGGTCGACGGCGTCCTCGATGTCGAGGACCACCTGGTCGGCGCGGGAGGCGTACCGCTCGTCGAAGAGCTCCGGGCGGGCGCCGTTGACCAGCAGCCACGACCGTGCGTCCGCCGGACCGACCCTCGTGCGTGTCGTCATGACGTCATCCTCGCGCGGCGCGCCGCCGCGACCGAGCCGACTCCCGGTCAGCGGGACGTGATGAACCCCACCCGACCGGATCGGACGGTCCACCGACCGGATCGGTCGGTCCGGCGTAGCGTCGCGTCCGTGGCACGCCCCTTCCGGCAGCAGATCGACGAGGGCATCCTCGACCGGGCCGCCGGCCTGTTCGCCCGCCGCGGCTACGCGAAGACCTCGCTGCAGGACGTCGCCGGTGCCGTGGGCCTGTCCAAGGCCGGCCTGCTGCACCACTTCCCGAGCAAGGACGCGCTGCACGAGGCGGTCCTGGCCCACGCCGACGCGCTGGGCCAGCAGGTGCTCGCCGCGGTGCGGCACCTGCCGCCCGGGCCCGCGCGCGACCGCCGCGCCGTCGACGTCCTCGTCGACGTCGCCCTCGGCCACCCCGGCTTCGTCGCCCTGCTGCTGGCCCCGGTGACCGAGCTCGCCGACGGCGGCGGGCGCGAGCCGGGCGCTCCGGAGAACGCGGTGCTCGAGTGCTTCGGCGTCCACCCCGGCGACGACGGCGCCGACCCCGAGCGCCTGGTGCGGGTGGTCGGCGCCCTCGCCGCGCTCGCCGTCCTGACCCTGACCGCCCAGCAGGCGGACCGGACCACCGCGTGGCGGCCGCTGGTCGTCGCCACGTGCCTCGACGCGCTCGGACACCGGCGTCCGCGCGCGCTCCCTTCCCACCCCACCCAGGCGGAGGCCTGATCGTCCATGGCAGTCCTGTTGTCCCGTCTCGGGACCTCCTCCGCGCGGCACCGGTTCGCCGTCCTCGCCGTGTGGCTGCTCGTCCTCGTGGCCGGCGGCGCCGGCGCGGCCACGCTCGCGGGCGAGACCTCGACCGAGTTCGCCATCCCCGGCCAGGAGTCCACCACCGCGCTCGAGCGCATCGACGAGGAGTTCGGCGCCGCGGCCGGCGGGGTCACCGCGCAGGTCGTCGTCGCCGCCCCCGAGGGCGCGCAGCTCACCACGCCGGAGAACGCCGCGGCGCTCGCCGAGCTGGTCGGCACGCTCGCCGCGCTCCCCGGCGTCACCTCGGCGACCGACCCGCTGGACCGGGCCGCCCCCACGGTGAACGCGGCGCAGGACACCGGCTACAGCACCGTCACCTACGGCGGCGACGGCGGGGTCACCCCCGAGCAGCGGGAGGCGCTGCTGTCGGCCGTCGAGGACGCCGGCGCGGACGCCGGCGCGGGCGGGCTGACCGTGGAGGTCACCGGCCAGGCGGTCGAGGAGGTGCCGGCCGTCGGCGGCCCGTCCGAGGTGGTCGGCGTCGTCGTCGCCCTGCTCGTCCTGGCCGTCACCTACGGCGCGCTGGTGGTCGCCGGCATGAACCTGCTGACCGCCCTGGTCGGCGTGGGCGTCGGCGTCCTCGGCATCACCATCGCGACCGGCTTCACCGAGCTGTCCTCGACGACGCCGATCCTCGCCGCGATGCTCGGCCTGGCCGTCGGCATCGACTACACGCTGTTCATCGTCACCCGACACCGGCAGGAGCTGCTGCGCGGCACCGACGTGCGCACCTCGATCGGCCTGGCCGTCGGCACCGCCGGCTCCGCGGTGGTCACCGCCGGGCTGACCGTCGTCATCGCGCTGGCCGGGCTCTTCGTCGCCGGCATCCCCTTCCTGACCCAGATGGGCCTGGCCGCGGCCGGCACGATCGTCGTCGCGGTGCTGGTCGCGCTGACCCTGGTGCCGGCGGTGCTGGCGCTGCTCGGGCACCGGGTCCTGCCGCGGCGGGCCCGCGCGGCGGTGGCGGCGTCGGCCCCGGCGCCGGCCCGCGGCCGCGGGTTCCTCGCCGGCTGGGTCGCGACCGTCACCTCCCGGCGGGTGGCCTCGCTGCTGGTGGCCGTCCTCGCCCTGGGCGTGGCCGCCGTCCCGGTCGCCTCGCTGCGCACCACGCTCATCCAGTCGCCGGCCGGGGACAGCACCGCCGCGCGCGCCGACGCGCTGATCGCCGAGGGCTTCGGCGAGGGCTTCCGCGGCCCGATCACCGTCCTGTTCGAGGGCGACGGGGCGGTCGAGGCGGCCGCGGGGGTCAGCGCGGAGGTCGCCGGGCTCGACGACGTCGCCGTGGTCTCCCCGCCGGTCCCCGCTGCCGACGGCACCGCGGCGCTGCTCACGGTGGTGCCGGAGTCCGGCCCGGCGAGCGAGGCCACCGAGCGGCTGGTCACCGACCTGCGCGCCGCGCTGGCCGACCTCGACGGCGTCGAGGCCTCGGTCACCGGGGCGACGGCGGTCAGCGTCGACGTCGCCCAGAGCCTGGACGAGGCGCTGCCGGTGTACCTGCTGCTCGTCGTCGGGCTGGCGCTGGTGCTGCTGGTCCTGGTGTTCCGGTCGCTGCTGGTGCCGCTGGTCGGCGTGCTGGGCTTCCTGCTCACCATCGGCGCCGCGCTGGGCGCCACCGTGGCGGTGTTCCAGTGGGGCTGGCTGGCCGGCGCGCTCGGCGTCGACAGCACCGGACCGCTGCTGAGCCTCACGCCGATCCTGGTCATCGGCATCCTGTTCGGCCTGGCGATGGACTACCAGGTGTTCCTGGTGTCGCGGATGCACGAGGCGCACAGCTCCGGCACCCCGCCGCTGGAGGCCGTCCGCACCGGGTTCCGGCAGGCGGCGCCGGTGGTCGTGGCGGCCGCGCTGATCATGTTCTCGGTGTTCGCCGGCTTCGTGCCGGGCGCCGAGCCGACGATCACCTCGATCGCCTTCGCGCTGGCCGTCGGCATCCTCGTCGACGCCTTCGTCGTCCGGATGGTGCTGGTCCCGGCCGCGCTGGCGCTGCTCGGCGGGCGCGCCTGGTGGCTGCCGCGCTGGCTGTCCTGGCTGCCGGTGCTCGACGTCGAGGGCGCGGCGCTCGAGCGGCACCCGGGCGCGCCGGCCGAGCGGGAGCTGGTCGGCGACCCGCGCTGACCCGGCGCCTCCCCGCGGCCCGCCTCCCCTCCCGGGGAGGCGGGCCGTGCTGTCTCATGTCGGGGTGGTCACGCCTCCGGTCACCCGTCCCCAGGTCCTGCGCTACGTCGCCTTCAGCGACGACCCGTCCGGCGGCAACCCGGCCGGCGTCGTCCTGGACGCGACCGGGCTCACCGACGAGCGCATGCTCGCCATCGCCGCGGAGGTCGGCTACTCCGAGACGGCGTTCCTGGTCCCGCAGCCCGACGGTCCGGTCGCGCGGTACTTCAGCCCGCTGGCCGAGGTCACCTTCTGCGGGCACGCCACGATCGCGGCCGCCGTCGCCGTCGCCGCCGCCGAGCGCTCCGGCGGCGGGACGCTGCACCTGCACACCCTCGCCGGCGAGGTGCCGGTGCGCACCGAGCGCACGCCCGACGGCGCCTGGACGGCGACCCTCACCAGCGTCGCGCCCCGCACCGCCGCCCTGTCCGACGACGACCTCGACCGGCTGCTGGACCTGCTGCGGATGTCGCGCGGCGACCTCGACCCGGCACTGCCGCCGCGGGTGGCCTACGCCGGCGCCTGGCACCCGGTGCTGCCGCTGGCCTCCCGCGCGCGGCTGGCCCTGCTCGACTACGACGTGCCGGGGCTCGGCCGGCTGATGGCCGACCGCGACTGGACGACGGTGGCGCTGGTGTGGCGCCAGGACCCGACCACGTTCGTCGCCCGCAACCCCTTCCCGCCCGGCGGCGTCGTCCAGGACCCGGCCACGGGCGCGGCGGCCGCGGCCCTGGGCGGCTACCTCCGGGAGGGCGGGCACGTCCCGGCGCCCTCCCGGCTGACCGTCCTGCAAGGCGCGGACATGGGCCGGCCGAGCACACTGTCGGTGTACGTCCCCGCGGAGCCGGGCAGCGGCATCGAGGTCGGCGGCCGCGCCGTCCGGATCCCCGGCTGAGGTCCCCCGCGATCGGGGGTGCCGTCGCGCTCCTCCACGCGGCACAGTTCTCCTGAGCGCTCCCGGACGAGAGGACCAGCAGTGACCCAGCCAGCTCCGGGCCCGGCGACGGCGCCGGCCCTGCCCTCCTACGCCAGCGGCACCTCGACCCTCCCCCTGATCGGGGACACCATCGGGGCGAACCTGGACCGGACGGCGGCGCGGGTCGGCGACCACGAGGCGCTGGTGGAGTGCGCGACCGGCCGCCGGTGGACCTACCCGCAACTGGTCGCCGACGTCGACGCCTGCGCCCTCGGCCTCGACGCCCTGGGCGTGGCCACGGGCGACCGGGTCGGCATCTGGTCGCCCAACTGCGCGGAGTGGGTGTTCGTGCAGTACGGGACCGCCAAGCTCGGCGCGGTCATGGTCAACATCAACCCCGCCTACCGCACCCACGAGCTGGCGTTCGTGCTGCGCCAGGCCGGCATCTCGGTGCTGGTCGCCGCGCCGTCGTTCAAGACCAGCGACTACCGGGCGATGGTCGCCGAGGTCCGCGGCGAGTGCCCCGAGCTGCGCGAGGTCGTCTTCCTGGGCGACCCGGAGTGGGAGCAGCTGATGAGCACCGGCCGGGCCGCCGACCGTTCGCTGCTCGAGTCCCGCGCCGCCGAGCTCTCCCCCGACGACCCGATCAACATCCAGTACACGTCGGGCACGACCGGCTTCCCCAAGGGCGCCACCCTCAGCCACCACAACCTGCTCAACAACGGGTTCTTCGTGGGCGAGGGCTGCGGCTACACCGAGGCCGACCGGATCTGCATCCCGGTGCCCTTCTACCACTGCTTCGGCATGGGGATGGGCAACCTGGGGGCCACCAGCCACGGCGCGACGATGGTCATCCCCGCCCCGGCGTTCGACCCGGCGGCCACGCTGCGCGCGGTGCAGGACGAGCGCTGCACCTCGCTCTACGGCGTCCCGACGATGTTCATCGCCGAGCTCGCGCTGCCCGACTTCGGCACCTACGACCTGTCCAGCCTGCGCACCGGCATCATGGCCGGCTCACCGTGCCCGGTGGAGGTGATGAAGCGGGTGGTCGCCGAGATGGGCATGACGGAGGTGACCATCTGCTACGGCATGACCGAGACCTCGCCGGTGTCCACCCAGACCGGCGCCGACGACGACCTCGACCGGCGCACCTCCACGGTCGGCCGGGTGCACCCGCACCTCGAGGTGAAGATCGTCGACCCGGCCACCGGCATCACCGTCCCGCGCGGCACGCCCGGCGAGTTCTGCACCCGCGGCTACTCGGTGATGCTCGGCTACTGGAACGAGCCGGAGAAGACCGCGGAGGTCATCGACCGCGCCCGCTGGATGCACACCGGCGACCTCGCGGTGATGGACGACGAGGGCTACCTCAACATCGTCGGCCGGATCAAGGACATGGTCATCCGCGGCGGGGAGAACGTGTACCCGCGCGAGGTCGAGGAGTTCCTCTACACCCACCCCGACGTCGTCGACGCGCAGGTGATCGGCGTCCCCGACGAGCGCTACGGCGAGGAGCTGATGGCCTGGGTGCGGCTGCGCGAGGGCGCCGAGCCGCTCACCCCCGAGGCGCTGCGCGAGTTCTGCGCGGGCAAGCTCGCCCACTACAAGGTGCCGCGGTACGTGAAGGTCGTCGAGTCCTTCCCGATGACCGTCACCGGCAAGGTGCGCAAGGTCGAGATGCGCGAGGTGTCGGTCGAGGAGCTCGGCCTGCAGCAGGCCGCCGCGGTCCGCAACGCCTGACCCGCCACCCGCGAGGGAGTGCGCCGGCGCCGGGTCCCACGGCCCGGGACGCGGCGTCGGCGCACACCCTCGGGCGGCCCGGCGGCGATGACTCCCGGCGCGGTCCCCGGTCTGCACCCCACACCGGTCGACCGCACCCGAGGAGCGCCCACCGTGACCGCCACGTACACCTTCGACGTCCTCTGCACCCTCGACGGCTTCGCCTCCTTCAGCGGCGGCGACTGGGGCGGCTACTGGGGCAAGCACGGCCCCGAGTTCCTCGACCGGCGCCTGGCCCAGTACGAGCAGGAGCAGCGGATGGTCCTGGGCGCGACCACCTTCCGGCAGTTCGTGGAGTACCTGCGCCCGGCCTCGGAGGACCCGGGTGGCGGTGACCCGGTGAACACCGCGATGAAGCACCTGCCGACGACGGTGGTCTCGACGACGCTGGAGGGCCCCCTCGACTGGCCGGACGCGACCCTCGCGCGCGGCGACGCCGTCGACGTCGTCGCCCGGCTCAAGGAGGAGTCGGCGGTGCCGCTGCGCTCGCACGGCAGCCTGTCGCTGAACCGGGCGCTGATGGCCGCGGGCCTGGTCGACCGCGTGCAGGTGACGATCTTCCCCGTGATCACCGGCCGGACCGGGACCGAGCCGGTCTTCGCCGGCGCGGCCGACTTCGACCTCGAGCTGGTGGAGAGCCGGACGCTCGACGGCTCCACCCAGGAACTGGTCTACCGGCCCACCCTGCACGGCTGAGCGCGTGCGCCCCGGGAGCGTGTGCGCCGACGCCGTGTCCGAGCGCCCGGAACGCCGCGTCGGCGCACCCGCTCAGGCGGTCGCGGCGGCCTCGGCCATGGCGGCGAGCAGGGCGGCCATCTCGGCCCGGGACACCCGCCCGGCGCTGTGCGGGGTGGAGTTGACCAGCCCGAAGACGGCGTGCGCGCGGGCCCGGCTGGCGGCGGTGCCCTCCTCCGGGCGCAGCCGGGCGAGCACCTCGACCCACACCTCGACGTAGCGGCGCTGCAGCCGGCGCACCCGCGCGGCGTCGTCGACCGGCAGCGAGCCCAGGTCGCGGTCCTGCACGGTGATCAGCGCCGGGTTGTCCAGCGCGAAGTCCACCTGGAAGGCCACCAGCGCGCGCAGCTGGGCGGCCGGGTCGGGGCCGGCCGCGGCCGCCCGCTCCCGCGCGCCGTCGAGCAGCCGCCGGCTGATGCCCTCGAGCATCTCGGCGAGCATCGCGTCCTTGCTCGCGAAGTGCCGGTAGATGGCCGGGCCGGTCACCCCCACGGCGGCGCCGACGTCGTCGACCCCCACCGACCGGGAGCCGCGCTCGGCGAACAGCTGTGCGGCCGCCCGGAGGATCTGCTCGCGCCGCGACGGGCGGGCGGCGTCGGCGGACAGCGCGGTGTCGACCTCACCGCCGGTGACCGCGCCCGTCATGGGGGGATGGTAGCGGCGGGAGTGAACGTCGGTTAACGTGACCACCGTGACGTTAACTGCGGTTAACTCGTCGGAGAGCGCCCCGGCAGGTGTCGACACCGGCGCGGTGCTGACCTCCCGGGTCGACGTCCGCGGCGAGACCTTCGCCCGCAACGCCGCCACCCAGGGGGAACTGCGCGCGCAGCTGCACGACAAGCTGGCGGCCGCGGCCCTGGGCGGGCCCGAGCGCACCCGCGAGCGGCACGTGGCCCGCGGCAAGCTGCTCCCCCGCGACCGGGTGGACACCCTGCTCGACCCGGGCAGCCCGTTCCTGGAGCTGTCGCCGCTGGCCGCCGACGGCATGTACGACGGCGACGCGCCGGGCGCCGGGATCATCACCGGCGTCGGGCGGGTCAGCGGCCGCGAGGTCGTCGTCGTGGCCAACGACGCCACCGTCAAGGGCGGCACCTACTACCCGATGACGGTGAAGAAGCACCTGCGCGCGCAAGAGGTGGCGCTGCAGAACCGGCTGCCCTGCGTCTACCTCGTCGACTCCGGCGGCGCCTTCCTGCCCATGCAGGACGAGGTGTTCCCCGACCGCGAGCACTTCGGCCGGATCTTCTTCAACCAGGCCACGATGAGCGCGCAGGGCATCCCGCAGATCGCCGCCGTCCTGGGCTCGTGCACCGCCGGCGGCGCCTACGTGCCGGCGATGGCCGACGAGGCGGTGATCGTCCGCGACCAGGGCACGATCTTCCTGGGCGGCCCGCCGCTGGTGAAGGCCGCCACCGGCGAGGTCGTCAGCGCCGAGGACCTCGGCGGCGGGCTGCTGCACAGCCGCACCTCCGGCGTCACCGACCACCTCGCCGACGACGACGCGCACGCGCTGCGGATCGTCCGCGACATCGTCGGCACCCTCGGCCCGCGCAGCCCGCGCCCGTGGGACGTGCGGCCGGCCGAGGAGCCCGCCCTCGACCCCGCCGAGCTGCCCGGCGTCGTCCCGGCCGACCCCCGCACCCCCTACGACGTCCGCGAGGTCATCGCCCGGATCGTCGACGGCAGCCGGTTCAGCGAGTTCAAGGCGCTCTACGGGTCCACGCTGGTCTGCGGCTTCGCGCACGTGCAGGGGCACCCGGTCGGCATCGTGGCCAACAACGGCGTGCTGTTCGGCGAGTCGGCGCTCAAGGGCGCGCACTTCATCGAGCTGTGCGACCAGCGCTCGATCCCGCTGCTGTTCCTGCAGAACATCACCGGCTTCATGGTCGGCCGCGACTACGAGGCCGGCGGCATCGCCAAGCACGGCGCGAAGATGGTCACCGCGGTCGCCTGCGCCCGGGTGCCCAAGCTGACCGTCGTCATCGGCGGCTCGTTCGGCGCCGGCAACTACTCGATGTGCGGCCGGGCCTACTCCCCCCGCTTCCTGTTCACCTGGCCCGGCGCCCGCATCTCCGTCATGGGCGGCGAGCAGGCCGCGTCGGTGCTCGCCACCGTGCGCCGCGACCAGCTCGGCGACGCGTGGAGCGCCGAGGACGAGGAGGCGTTCAAGGAGCCGATCCGCGCGCAGTACGAGCACCAGGGCAACGCCTGGTACGCGACCGCGCGCCTCTGGGACGACGGGGTCATCGACCCCCTCGACACCCGCACCGTCCTCGGCCTGGCGCTGTCGGCGTGCGCGAACGCGCCGCTCGCGCCGGTCTCCTACGGCGTCTTCCGGATGTAGTCGTGGCCATTGTCGCGGTAATGGCACCTCCTGAGATGAGCAGGTGACCGTGTTCGACACCGTCCTCGTCGCCAACCGTGGCGAGATCGCCGTCCGCGTCGTCGCGACCCTCCGCCGGCTGGGCATCCGCAGCGTCGCCGTCTTCTCCGACGCCGACGCCGGGGCCCGGCACGTCCGCGAGGCCGACGTCGCCGTGCGGCTGGGCCCCGCCCCGGCCGCGCAGTCCTACCTGTCGATCGAGCGGCTGCTCGACGCCGCGGCGCGCACCGGCGCCCAGGCCGTGCACCCCGGCTACGGGTTCCTCTCGGAGAACACCGCCTTCGCGCAGGCCTGCGCCGACGCCGGGCTGGTCTTCGTCGGCCCGCCCGCCAAGGCAGTCGAGATCATGGGCGACAAGATCCGGGCCAAGCAGACCGTCAGCGCGGCCGGCGTCCCCGTCGTCCCCGGGCGCACCGACCTCGGCATGACCGACGACGACCTCGTGGCCGCGGCCGCCGAGGTCGGCTACCCGGTGCTGGTCAAGCCCTCGGCCGGCGGGGGCGGCAAGGGCATGCGGCTGGTGCACGCCGCGGCCGACCTGCCCGCCGCGCTGGTCTCCGCCCGCCGCGAGGCGGCCGCGAGCTTCGGCGACGACACGCTGTTCCTCGAGCGGTTCGTCACCGACCCGCGGCACGTCGAGGTGCAGGTGCTCGCCGACACCCACGGCACCGTGCTGCACCTGGGCGAGCGGGAGTGCTCGCTGCAGCGCCGGCACCAGAAGATCGTCGAGGAGGCGCCCTCCCCGCTGCTCACGCCGGAGCAGCGGGCGCGGTACGGGGCGCTGGCCTGCGAGGTCGCCCGCGCCGTCGACTACACCGGCGCCGGCACCGTGGAGTTCATCGTCGCGGGTGAGGCGCCCGACGAGCCGTTCTTCATGGAGATGAACACCCGGCTGCAGGTCGAGCACCCGGTGACCGAGCTGGTCACCGGCGTCGACCTGGTCGAGCAGCAGCTGCGGGTGGCGGCCGGCGAGCGGCTCGCCCTCGGCCAGGACGACGTCGCGCTGACCGGGCACGCCGTCGAGGCGCGGCTCTACGCCGAGGACCCCGCGCGCGGCTTCCTCCCCACCGGCGGCACCGCGGTGGTCCTCGCCGAGCCGGCCGGGCCGGGCGTGCGCGTCGACAGCGGCCTGCTCGAGGGGCAGGTCGTCGGCACCAGCTACGACCCGATGCTGGCCAAGGTGATCGCGCACGGCCCCGACCGCGCCGCCGCCCTGTCCCGGCTGGACCGGGCGCTGGCGGGCACCGTCGTCCTCGGCGTCGGCACCAACACCGGCTTCCTGCGCGCGCTGCTCGCCCACCCCGAGGTCCGCGCCGGCCGGCTGGACACCGGCCTGGTCGAGCGCGAGCTCGACGCCCTGACCACCGCCGAGGTCCCGGTGGCGGCCTACGCCGCGCTCGCGCTGTCCCGGCTCGCCACGCTGCGCCCGGCCGGCCCCCTCGTCGACCCCTGGGCGGTGCCCAGCGGCTGGCGGACCGGCGGGCGCCGCGCGCCGCTGCGCTGGGACCTCGCCGGGCCCGGCGGGTCGCGGCTGACCGTCACGCTGACCGGCGGCACCCGGCTGCGGGTCGGCGACGGCGGCGAGCACGAGGTGTCCGGCGAGGCCGTCGAGGGCGGACTGCTGCTCACCGTCGACGGCGCCACCACGTCCGCGCGCACCGCCGTCGAGGGCGCCACCACCTGGGTGCACGTCGACGGCGGCACGTACGCGCTGACCGAGCTGCCGCCCGCGCGGCTGCACGCCGGCGCCGACACCGCCGACCGCACGGTGCGCAGCCCGCTACCCGGCACGGTCGTCGCCGTGCACGTCGCTTCCGGCGCCGAGGTCGCGCAGGACGCCCCGCTCGTCGTCGTCGAGGCCATGAAGATGGAGCACACGCTCACCGCGCCCGCCGACGGCACCGTCGACGTCTCCGTCCGCGTCGGTGACCAGGTCGCCCTCGACCAGGAGCTCGCCGTCGTCCACCCCCGCACCACCGACAGCACCGTGCCCGAGGAGTCCTGACGTGCTCGACACCCGCCTGACCGACGAGCAGCAGCAGCTGCGCAAGACCGTCGAGGAGTTCGCCCGCGAGGTCGTCGCGCCGGTCTCCTACCAGCACGACCGCGACAAGACCTTCCCGTACGAGGTGGTCCGCGGCATGGCCGAGATGGGCCTGTTCGGGCTGCCCTTCCCCGAGGAGTACGGCGGCATGGGCGGGGACTACTTCGCCCTGTGCCTGGCCATCGAGGAGCTCGCCCGGGTCGACCAGAGCGTGGCGATCACCCTGGAGGCCGGCTGTTCGCTGGGCGCGATGCCGGTGTACCGGTTCGGCACCGAGGAGCAGAAGCAGCAGTGGCTGCCGCTGCTGACCAGCGGCGAGGCCCTCGGCGCGTTCGGCCTGACCGAGGCCGGCGCCGGCAGCGACGCCGGCGGGACCCGCACCACCGCGGTGCTCACCGACGGGCAGTGGGTCATCAACGGCAGCAAGGCGTTCATCACCAACTCCGGCACCGACATCACCCGGCTGGTCACCGTCACGGCCGTCACCGGGGAGCTCGCCGACGGCCGCAAGGAGATCAGCTCGATCCTCGTGCCGGTGCCCACGCCGGGCTTCACCGCCGAGCCGGCCTACGACAAGGTCGGCTGGCACGCCAGCGACACCCACCCGCTGTCCTTCGACGACGTCCGGGTGCCCGAGGAGAACCTGCTCGGGCAGCGCGGCCGCGGCTACGCCAACTTCCTGTCGATCCTCGACGAGGGCCGGATCGCGATCGCCGCGCTGGCGGTCGGGGCCGCCCAGGGCTGCGTCGACGAGAGCATGAGGTACGCGCGGGAGCGCTCGGCGTTCGGCCGGCCGATCGCGGCGAACCAGGCGATCGCCTTCAAGATCGCCCGGATGGAGGCGCGGGTGATGGCCGCGCGGGCCGCCTACTACGACGCCGCGGCCAAGATGCTCGCCGGCCTGCCGTTCAAGAAGGAGGCGGCGGTGGCCAAGCTCGTGGCCGGCGAGGCCGCCATGGACAACGCCCGCGACGCCACCCAGGTGCACGGCGGCTACGGGTTCATGAACGAGTACCTCGTCTCCCGGCACTACCGGGACTCGAAGATCCTCGAGGTCGGCGAGGGCACCACCGAGGTGCAGCTGATGCTCATCGCCCGCCAGCTCGGACTCTGAGCCCCGCGCGCGACGGCCGCCGATCCCGCGGGGTCGGCGGCCGTCGGCGTCTCAGATGGGGAACTCGACGCCCTGCGCCAGCGGCAGCTCGCCGGAGAAGTTGATCGTGTTGGTGGCCCGGCGCATGTAGCCCTTCCACGCGTCGGAGCCGGACTCCCGGCCGCCGCCGGTGTGCTTCTCCCCGCCGAAGGCCCCGCCGATCTCCGCACCCGAGGTGCCGATGTTGACGTTGGCGATGCCGCAGTCGGAGCCGTCGGCGGCGAGGAACCGCTCCGCCTCGGCGTGGTCGGAGGTGAAGATCGTCGACGACAGCCCCTGCGGGACGTCGTTGTTGAGCGCGACGGCCTCCTCCAGCGTGCGGTAGGGCAGCACGTAGAGCACCGGGGCGAAGGTCTCCTGCCGCACGATGTCGGTCTGGCCGGGCATGCGGACCAGCGCCGGCTCGACGTACCAGGCGTCGGGCGCCTCGTCGGCCAGCCGCCGGCCACCGCCGACGACGACCTCGCCACCCTGCTGGCGTGCGGCCTCCAGGGCGTCCTGCATGCCCTTGTAGGCGGCGTCGTGGATCAGCGGGCCGACGAGCGTGCCGGCCTCCAGGGGCGAGCCTATCGGCAGGTTCCGGTAGGCGGCGGCGACCCGCTCGACCAGGGCGTCGACGACGTCGACGTGCGCGATGACCCGGCGCATCGTGGTGCAGCGCTGGCCGGCGGTGCCGGCGGCGGAGAAGACGACGCCGCGGGTGGTGAGGTCGAGGTCGGCCGACGGGGTGACGATGGCGGCGTTGTTGCCGCCGAGCTCGAGCAGGGATCGGCCGAAGCGGTCGGCCACCCGGGGGCCCACCGCGCGGCCCATGCGGGTGGAGCCGGTGGCGCTCAGCAGCGCGATGCCGGGCGAGTCGACCAGCGCCTCGCCGACGTCGGCGCCGCCGATCAGCACCTGGCTCAGGCCCTCCGGCGCACCGGTCTCGGCGATCGCCCGGTCGAGCAGCGCGGCCGAGGCCAGCGCCGACAGCGGCGCGAGCTCCGAGGGCTTCCAGATGACCGGGTCGCCGCAGACCAGCGCGATCGCGGTGTTCCACGACCACACCGCGACCGGGAAGTTGAACGCGCTGATGACGCCGACGACGCCCAGCGGGTGCCAGGTCTCCATGAGCCGGTGGCCGGGCCGCTCGGAGCTGATCGTCTTCCCGTAGAGCTGCCGGGACAGGCCCACGGCGAACTCGCAGATGTCGATCATCTCCTGGACCTCGCCGGCCGCCTCGGAGGTGATCTTCCCGACCTCGATGCTCACCAGGGTGGCGAGGTCGGCCTTGTGCTCGCGCAGCAGCTCCCCGAGGCGGCGCACGAGCGCGCCGCGCACCGGCGCGGGGACGGTGCGCCACTCGCGGAACGCCTCCCCGGCCCGCGCGACGGCGGTCTCGACGTCGGCCGCGGTCTGCCGCCGCACCGACAGCAGCCGCTCCCCGTTGACCGGGGAGGTCACCGGGTGGTCACCGGCGACGGCGTCGAGGTCGACCCCGCAGCGGCGGGCGGCGTCCTCGGCCAGTCGACGGAGCTCCTCGGCGGTGGGCAGGCTGGTCACGGTTCTCCTCTGTTGTGTCGGCCGCCCCGCAGGGGTCCGCCGCGAGCGTGCGAGGGGCGGGGGCGGGGTGGTCCTCCGTCTAGACGACGTTGAGCTCGGGGCGGGCGCCCGCTCCCCGGAAGCGTGCCGCACCCAGTCCGGACACGTCGACGAGGGTCTCCCGGCCCAGGTACAGGTCGCGCACCACCTCGCCGACGGCCGGCCCCATGAGGAAGCCGTGCCCGGAGAAGCCGGTGGCGTAGAGGAACCCCTCGACCTCGTCGGCGCGGCCGATCAGCGCGTTGTGGTCCGGCGTCATCTCGTACAGCCCGGCCCAGCCGCTCGCGACGCCGACGCCGGCCAGGGCGGGGGCCCGCCGCTCGATCGCCTCGCCCAGCCGGGGCAACCAGGCGTCGGAGCGGGTGAGCCGGAAGCCGGGGGTCTCGTCGGGGTCGGACATGCCCATGAGCAGGCCCCGGCCCTCCCGGTGGAAGTAGAAGGAGGTGTCGAAGTCGATCGTGAACGGCGTGTGCGGGTCGAGGCCCGGCACCGGCTCGGTGACCAGCACCTGCCGGCGCAGCGGGCTGACCGGCAGGTCCACCCCGGCCCAGGCCCCCACCTCGGCCGACCAGGCGCCCGCGGCGCAGACGACGGTGTCGGTGCGGACGGTCCCCGCGGCGGTGTGCACGGCGGTGACCCGGCCGTCGGTGACGTCGATGCCGGTGGCCGGGCAGTTCGGCAGCAGCGTCGCGCCGGCGCGGCGGGCGGCCGACGCGTAGCCGAGCACCACCGACTCGGGCGTGCAGTGCCCGTCCGTGGGCGACCAGGCGGCGGCCAGCAGCCCGTCCGGGGAGATGAGCGGCGAGAGTTCCCGCGCCTCGGCGACGTCGATCATGCGGCTGGGGACGCCGAGGTCGTTCTGCAGCGCGACGGCGGCCTCGAAGGCGGCGACGGCCTCGGGCGTGGACAGCAGGAACAGGTAGCCGACCTCGGCGAAGTCGATGTCCTGCCCGAAGCGCGCCGGGAAGTCGCGGAAGGTCTCCAGGCTGCGCGCGCCGAGGGTGATGTTGACCGGGTCGGAGAACATCGCCCGCACGCCGCCGGCCGCCCGGCTGGTCGAGCCCGCGCCGAAGGCGTCCCGGTCGACCAGGACGACGTCGCGCACCCCGGCCCGGGCCAGCTCGTAGGCCGTGGCCAGCCCCATGACGCCTCCGCCGACGACGACCACTCGGGCCGACGGCGGGAGCTGACGGGACGGTGCGGTCATCGAGGTCCTCCGGGTCACGGGGCGGGACCCCCCATCCTGGGCGAGGACCCCGCCCGGCACCATCCCCCGCGCCGGGCTCAGCCCCCGAACGCCGCGACGACCTCGCCGGTCGTGCAGCGGTGGGACAGCAGGCTGTAGTCCAGGCTCGCCAGCGACCGCTGCGCCGCCTCCTCGTCGACCACCCCGCAGGCGTCGTCCACGACGACGGGCAGGAAGCCGAGGTCGGCGGCGTGCCGGGCGGTGGGCTCGATGCCGATCTCCAGCACCGCCCCGACGAGCACCAGGGTGGTGACGCCGCGGTCGCGCAGCACCGTCTCCACCGGCGTGCCGACCAGCGCCGACATGCCGAGCTTGTCGAACACCGGCTCGCCGTCGGCCGGCGCGAGCTCCGGGGTGATGCCGGTGTGCTCGGCGCCGGGCGGGAACGCCGAGCGCACCGCGTCGGCCCGGTCGAGCCGCTGCCAGGCCATGGCGGTGCGCAGGGCGGCCACGCCCAGGTGCGAGGGCGGCAGCGACACGTGCCGCACGTAGAGGACGGGGACGCCGGCGGCCCGGGCGGCGTCCAGCACCCGGCGGATCCGCTGCACCAGCCCCTCGCGGTCGCGGACATGGCGCAGGATGCCCACCTGCGCGTCGTAGACCACGACGGCCGCGGCCGCCGGGCGGCACATCTCGGCGACGGTCTCGGGCACGTCCAGGCCGAAGGCACGCTGCACGGCAGGAGCCTCCCAGCCGCAGGCCGCCGTCACCAGGCGCGGCGTGCGGTCCTCACCGCGGTCCGCCGTGGACCGGGCGCCGGTCGTACTCGTGCCGGGCCCGCTCGACGTCGGCGCGGTGCCGGACCGCCCAGCCGGTCAGCGCGTCCAGCGGCCCGGCGAGCTCGCGGCCGAGGTCGGTGAGCGCGTACTCCACCGACGGCGGCGTGGTCGGGTAGACCGTGCGCGAGACGAGCCCGTCGCGCTCGAGCAGCCGCAGCGTGCGGGTGAGCATCCGCCGGGACACCCCCTCGACCCCGCGGAGCAGCGCGGAGAAGCGGGCCGGCCCCTGCTGCAGGCGCACGACCAGCAGCACCGACCACTTGTCGCCGACCCGGTCGAGGACGTCGCGCACCGGGCAGGGGTCGGCCGCCCGCCGCGACGTCGCCGGCGCGGTCACACCCGTGTTCCCAGGCGTCACGGACGTGCCTCCTTGTGGCCGCCGACCGGGCCATCGACGATGACCTGGTTCCCGATCGTAACCAGAGAGGAGACAGCATGGACCTCACCGGACGCACGGTCCTCGCCTTCGGCACCGCGGGCTCGCAGAGCGCCGCCCTGCCCGCGGCGCTGCGACGGGCCGGCGCCGTTCCGCGGCGCGCGACGACGGACCCCGGCCGGGCGGCCGGGTGGACCGCCGCCGGCGAGGACGCGGTCGTCGCCGACCTGACCGACACCGCCTCGGTGCTCGCCGCCGCCGACGGTGCGGCCGCGGTCGCGGCCCACCTGCCGCTGCGGGTCGGGCCGGGCATGCCCGCGGTGGCCGCGTCGCTGGCGGCCCTGCGCCGGACCGGGTTGCCGGTCGCGGTCAACACCGGCACCCCGGTCCCTCCCCCGGGCACGCCGGACCCCTACGGCGCCCGGCCGCTGGCCGAGGGGCTGCTCGACGCCGGCGTCGCGGTGCTCACGCCCACCGCCTACCTCGAGAACCACGCGGCGCCCTGGGCCCTGGACGCGCTGCGCGGAGGCCGGCTGGTGTACCCGCGCCCGGCCGGCGACCGGCTCACCTGGATCGCCTCGCACGACATGGCCTCGGCGCTCGCCGCGGCCCTCGTGCGCGACGTCACGGGCGAGCTGCTCGCGCTGGCCGGGCCGGAGGTGCTCACCTTCGACGGGCTCGCCACCGAGATCGGCCGGGGCCTCGGCCGAGAGGTCGTCTTCACCCGGGTGACGCCCCAGGAGTACGGCGACCTGCTCCGCCCGGTGCTCGGCGACGAGGCGGCCGCCGGGGTGGCCGGTGCCTACGGGGCGATGCCGGAGGAGCCGAACCCGCTGATGGCGCCGGACGCGGCACCGCACTGGGCCCGCCTCGGCCTGTCCCCCACGCCGGCAGCGGTGTGGGCGCGGGAGGTGCTCGCCCCACTGCTCTGACCGGCCGCGCTGCCGTGCCGGGGCGCCCCGTCGTCGCACTGCCCGGGTTCCTCGTGCACTGCCGGTGCTGCGGCACCCGCACGGCGCGAGGAACCCCGGCACTCCTGGCTTCCGTCCCCTGACCCGCACGGCTCGAGCAACCCCGGCACTGCCGATGCGGACGGGCGTACGCATCGGTGTGTACGCTCGTCCGCATGACCTCGACGTCCGCCGCGGACGACACCCGGACGATGCGGGAGAAGTGGGAGGCCGCGGCGCCGATCACCATCGGCGACGACGTCTGGCTCGGCGGCGGGGCGATCGTGCTGCCCGGGGTGACCATCGGCGAGAACACGGTCGTCGGCGCGGGCTCCGTGGTCACCCGCGACCTGCCGGCCGACGTCGTGGCCGTCGGCAACCCCGCCCGGGTGGTCCGGACCCTGGAGCGCGGATGAGCACGGCCCCGGCGCCCGCCCGGCGACCGCGCCGGCACGACCCGGGACGCCGCGAGCGGCTGGTGGCCACCGCGCTGGACGTCATCGCCGACGTCGGCGTCACCGGCGCCACGCACCGGGCCATCGCCCGCGCGGCCGACGTGCCGCTGGGGTCGCTGACCTACCACTTCTCCTCGCTCGACGAGCTGCACGCCGCCGCGTTCACCCGGCACGTCGACGAGGTCGCGCCGCGCTTCGACGAGCGGATGCGCGGCGCCGCGGACCGCGCCGGGGCGATCGAGGCGCTGGTCGGCCACCTCACCGGTGACCTGCTCGGCTCCGGCCGCGACTTCGTGCTCGCCGTCGAGCTGTACGTGGCCGCCGCCCGCCGGCCGGCGCTGCGCGCGGTGACGCAGGACTGGATGCAGCGCAGCCGGCGCAGCCTGGAGCGGCACTTCGACCCCGTGACCGCGCGGGAGCTCGACGCCCTGGTCGAGGGGCTGGTGCTGCACAGCGGCCTCTCGACCGACCCGATGGACCACGACCAGATCCGCGCGGCCGTCCACCGCTTCGCGCGCTGACCCCTCCCCTTCGACCAGGACAGGACCCCGTGTCGGACACCCTCCCGGCGACCGTCCCCGCGCGCCTGCGCGCCGCCCGGGCCGCGGTCGCGGCCTGCTTCTTCACCAACGCCGTCCTCTACGCCAACCTCGTGCCCCGGCTGCCCGAGGTGAAGGACCGGCTCGACCTGACCAACGCCACCCTCGGCACCGCGCTCGCCGCCCTGCCCCTCGGCGCCCTGGTCTCCGCCCTGGCCTCGGCCGCCCTGATGCGCCGGTTCGGCTCGGCGCGGGTCGCCTCGTGGGGACTGGTCGTGCTGGCCGCCGCGGTCTGGGCTGCCGCCGTCGCGCCGTCGTGGTGGCTGCTCGCGGCGGCGCTGTTCGTCGCCGGTGCGCTCGACGCCGTCGTCGACGTCGCGCAGAACGCCCACGGGCTGCGGGTGCAGCGCGGCTACGACCGGTCGATCCTCAACGCCTTCCACGGTCTCTGGAGCATCGGCGCGGTCGCCGGCGGGCTGCTCGGCTCGGCCGCGGCCGGGCTGCGGATCCCGCTGGGGGTGCACCTGGGCGTCGTCGCGGTGGTGTTCGCCGGGGTGTCCCTGGCCGCCTACCGTCGCATGCTGCCCGGCCCGGACCACGAGGACACCGCGGCCGGCGCCGGCCCGCAGCAGGTCACCCGGGGCTCCGTGCGCGCCGCGCTGCCCGCGCTGGCGGCGCTCGGCGTCCTCGCCACGGCCGGCGCGTTCGTGGAGGACGCCGGGGCGTCCTGGGCGGCGCTGTACCTGCGCGGCGAGATCGGCGTGGGCGCGGCCACCGCAGGCCTGGGCTTCGTCGCCCTGCAGGGGGCGATGACGGTGGGCCGGCTGACCGGCGACCGCGTCGTCGACCGGTTCGGCCAGCGCCGGGTGGCCCGGGTCGGTGGTGCGCTCATCGCGCTCGGCACGGGGCTGGCCCTCGCGCTGCCGTCGCTGGGCACCACGCTTGTCGGGTTCGCCCTGGCCGGCCTGGGGGTGGCGACCCTCGTCCCCGCGGTCTACGCGGCCGCCGACGACCTGCCGGGACTGCGCCACGGCGTCGGCCTGACCGCGGTCAACTGGCTGCTGCGGGTCGGGTTCCTCGCCTCCCCGCCGCTGATCGGCGCGGTCGCCGACGCCACCAGCCTGCGCGTGGCGCTGACCGCGGTCGTCGTCGCCGGCGTCGTCACGCTGGTGCTCGGCCGGGTGCTGCCCCGGACGGTGACCCGGTCGGCCTGAGCTCGGCCGACTGCCGTGCACGGGCGGCACGTCCTGGACACCGCTTCTTCACCCGCCCGACGCCCGCTGCGCCGGGTCGCTCCCTACGGTGCCGCCATGGACGCAGCGCACGGGTCCGGCCTGCGCGAGCGGCGGCTCGCCGAGGTCGACGGGCTGCTCACCGCTCGCGACGGCGCCGTCGGCGGTCCCACCGGACACGGCCTGTCGGCCCTGCGGACGCGGCTGCGGCACGTCCACGCGCGGTGCGAGAGCGTGGACGCGGCGGCCTGGGCCGGCTACGTCACCGACCTCGACCGCGGCATCGACGCGCTGCACGCCGAGGTGGAGAGGGCGGCGCAGCAGCCGGTCCCCGGGCCGACCGTCGACGACGTCCTCCTCGCCCGCACGGCGGAGCTCGAACTGCGGGCCTGGCGGGTCACCGTCGACGCCGGTCCGGACCGCCCCGGGGTGCGCGCGGCCCTGGCCGACGCCGAGGCCGCCCTCGCCGGGTACCGGGAGGAGCTGCGCTCGGCGAGCCCTCCGTCGCGGCCCGGGCTGGAGACGGCGATGGACCGGCTGCGGCGCGCCGGCTACGCGGTGCCCGCGCCCGCCCGGCCGGTCGAACCGGCTCCCTGAACCCCTCCGCGCTGCCCGACCCTCTGCCGGCAGTCCGTGCTCAGCCGTGGACGAGGGCCCGCACCGCCGCGAGGACCCGCTCGTGCGCGGCCGCGGGCCGGTCCCGGTCCCGCCAGGTCGCAGCCAGGCCGACCGCGGCGACGCGCCCGGTCGCCAGGACCCGGCCGACGGCCCCGAGGACCTCGTCGAGCGCCGGGCCGCCGGGAGCGGGGAAGAGCAGGTCCGGGAGGTCCCCGGGGTCGCACACGTCGAGGTCGACGTGCAGGTACAGCTCCCCGTCGGGGAGGTCCGCGGCGGTGAGGCCGGGCACCGGACGGCGCCGCACGCCCGCGCCCTCGAGCAGGTCGTGCTCCGGCGGGTCGGTGTCGCGGGCGTCGACGAGCACCACGCGCGAGGGCGGTGTCGGGCGCAGCCCGAGCGCGTCGGGGAGCGTGGGGGTCCCGACCCCTGCGGCCAGGGCCAGCGGCATGCCGCCCAGGTAGCCCGAGGTCGTCGTGGCCTCGGTGTGGAAGTCGGCGTGCGCGTCGAACCAGACGATCCCGACGTCCCGGCCGGCCCGCTGCAGGCCCGCGAGCACCCCCAGGCTCGTGGTGCAGTCGCCGGAGACGACCAGCGCCGGGGCCCGGGCTCCGGCCACCTCCCGGGCGACCTGCTCGTAGAGGACCGCCATGCGCTGCCACGGCGTCCCCGGGGGCAGGTCGGCGCTGAGCTCGCGGTCGACGGGGAAGCCGGTGGTCAGTCCGGGCAGCCGCTCGTCGAGGTGGTAGGGCACCACGAACGTCGTCATGCCGGGATCCTCTCTCCCGGCACGGGACGCGCGGTCTCAGTCCCGGCGCCGGCCGGTGACGATCTGCCGCAGTCGCTCCACCGGCAGCTTGGGCTGCCGGTACTCGTCGAGCAGGCCGTTGGCCTCCTGCATCGTGTCGGTGAGCTGGGTGTAGCAGAACCCGGCCAGCACGGGTGAGGCGTGCACGGCGGACAGCAGGTCCTCCAGCCGCCGGGCGAAGTCCTCGGCGTCCTCGGCGGTGGAGTAGCCCCAGGTGCGCTCCGCGGGGACCTCGTGGGGCGGCACGGGGGTGTACCGCACGCCGCCGAACTCGGTGAGCATCAGCGGCTGCTCCCGGTCGACGGCCCCGGGCAGCAGCACGCGGCGCCCCGCGGGCCAGAAGTCCTCGAGCGCCGTGAGCAGGTCGGCCGATCCGTACCGCTCGGCGAGGACCGCCCCGGTGTCGGCGTAGTCGTGCACCGTCCACAGGTCGCTGTCGGTGTGCTCCCAGCCGTCGTTGCTCACCACCGGCCGGCTCGGGTCCACCGCCCGGGTCAGGGCGGCGAGCGCGACGGTGTAGGCCTGCTGGGCCGGGTCGGTGGCGACGTCGTGCACGCCCCAGCTCTCGTTCATCGGCACCCACGTGACGATGCAGGGATGGCTGACGTCCCGGTGCACCACGTCCAGCCACTCCGTGGTGAGCCGCCGCACCGCCTCCGGGGAGAAGGCGAAGGCGTTGGCCGTCTCGCCCCACACGAGGACGCCGAGCCGGTCGCACCAGTACAGGAAGCGGGGGTCCTCGACCTTCTGGTGCACCCGCACGGCGTTGAATCCGAGCTCCTTGACCAGCTCGACCTCGCGGCACAGCGCCCCCGCGTCGGGTGCGGTCAGGTGGGACTCCGGCCAGTACCCCTGCCCCAGCACCGAGCGCACGTAGTACGGCAGGCCGTTGAGCAGGAAGGCCCGCCCTCCCACGGCGGCGGTGCGCAGCCCCAGGTAGCTGGCGACCTCGTCGAGCACCTCGCCGTCCCCGTCACCGGCGAGCACCCGCACGACGGCGTCGACCAGCCGGGGCGTCTCCGGCGACCAGGTCATGTCCTGCCGGGCCTGCCCGTTCTGCAGCGCGGGCACGGCCACGGTGGTGCGGGTGCGCTGCTCCGCCACGCGCACGCGGTGCTCGGCCAGCAGCTGCCCGTCCAGCTCCAGCCGCACCGCCACCGTGACCGGTTCGGCCGGTGTCTCGCGCAGCGTGATGCCCAGGTGCACCGCGGCGCCGGCGACGTCCGGGGTCCAGGCCAGGTGCTCGACGGAGACCGCCGGGACGACCTCGCACCACACCGGCTGCCAGATGCCGCTGGTCCGGGAGTACCAGATGCTGTGCGGCTCGTCGAGCCAGTCCTGCTTGCCCCGGGGCTGCGTCACGTCGCGCGGGTCGTCCTCCGCCCGCACGACCAGCACGTGCTCGGCGTCGGCGTCACCGGCCGCGAGCAGTGCGGTGACGTCGAAGGAGAACGGCGTCTGGCCGCCCTCGTGCTCACCGAGCAGCCGGCCGTCCAGCCACACGCGCGCGGTGTAGTCGACCGCGGCGAACCGGAGCACGACGCGGTGTCCCCGCTCGCGCACCGCGTCGGCTCCCGCGACGTCGGCCAGCCGCAGGCTCCGCCGGTACCAGACCACCGGGTGCGGGCGGGGGTCGGCGACCCCCGACGCCTCGGACTCCGGCGGGTAGGGCACCGTGACGTCGCGGTCGAAGACGGCGCGGTCGCCGAGGTCGGTCAGCTCCGCCCAGCCCCCGGCGACCCCGGCGCGGTCGTCGTCGAAGGCCAGCTGCCACGTCCCGCAGAGGTCCGTCCACTCCTCACGCAGCAGCTGCGGGCGGGGATGGGTGCCGTCCTGCTGGGTGGCGCGTGCGGGCATGGTCACTCCTCGGGTTCGGGTCGACGAGCGGGTCCCGGGGTCCGGGGGCGGGCTCGCCGCGGATGACCGGGTCGGTGGGCGATGGACACGCCGCTGCCGTCGATGCTGTCAGGTGCGAGACCGCGCCGGGCACCGGCGGGTCCGTCCCGGGGTCGTCGTGCACCGCGTACGGCCGGTCGGATGCCCGCACGGGTGGACCCCGTGGCGGCTCCCGGAACGAACTCTCCAGCAGCTGTGCAGAACACCGAGTCGTCGTGTGCCTGCAATTCCGGAAATACGCTTCGGTCACGCCTGCCGATCGACGAGAAATCCTCGACTTGCCGTTGATCAGAAAGGCGTGAAACAGTCCTCGGGTCCGGCATTCCCGGCTACGACTGGACGTACCTCGATGACTGGTTTCTCGCGTCGCCAGTTCCTCGCCGCGGGGGGCAGCGTCTCGCTGGCCGTCGCGATGTCGGGGTGCGCGTCACCGATCGCCTCCAGCCTCACCGGGGCGCAGCCGAGGACGGCCGACGTCATCTTCTGGCACCTGTTCGGCGGCGGTGACGGCGAGAACATGGCGACCATGCTGGACACCTACCGCGAGTCGTCCGGCACGTCGGTCGAGTCCGCGCTGCTCTCCTGGGGCAACCCCTTCTACACCAAGCTCGCGCTGTCGACGTCGAGCGGCCGCCCGCCCGACGTGACCGTCGCACACCTGTCCCGGCTGCCCCTCCTGGCGCAGGCCGAACTGCTCGAGCCCGTCGCGGACCAGTTCGCCGCCGCGGGGATCACCGAGGACAGGTTCACGCCGGCCGCCTGGGAGAAGGCCACGGTGGACGGCACCACCTACGCGGTGCCGCTCGACACCCACCCGTTCGTCCTCTACTACAACACCGAACTGGCCGAGCAGGCCGGCCTGCTCGACGAGTCCGGCGAGAACCTCAGGCCCATGAGGAACAGCGACGACTTCGTCGCCGCCCTGCAGGCGATGAAGGACTCGACCGGCAACGAGTACGCGGCGGTCGCGTCGATCACGGTGGACCCCTCGACCTGCTGGCGCCTGTTCCTCATGACCTACTCCGGTCTGGCCGGACCGATCGTCGAGGACCTCGGCACCAGGGTCACGATCGACCGCGCCGCGATGGAGGAGTCGTTCGCCTTCCTGCAGGGCCTCACCGGGCAGCAGCTGATGCCGAGAACCGCCACGTCGACGACGGCGTCGACCCTCTTCAGCAACGGCGAGGTCGGTTTCCTGTTCGACGGCGTCTGGCAGATCCCGACGTACCGGGAGGTCGAGAGCCTCGACTTCAACGTCGTGCCCTTCCCCGCCCTCCTCGGTCCCGAGCCGGTCGCCTACGCCGACTCGCACGCACTGGTCATCCCGGCGAGTCCCGGACGCGCCGCCGAACGGACCGAGAACGCCGTGCGCTTCGTCCAGGGCCTGCTGGAGCAGAGCTCGACCTGGGCCGACGGCGGGCACGTCCCCGCCTGGCTGCCGGTGCAGGAGAGCGAGGAGTTCCTCGAACTCCAGCCGCAGAGCAACTACACGGAGGCGGCCTTCAACGCGGTCTACGACCCGGAGGGTTGGTACACCGGAGCGGGCTCGGACTTCCAGACCGCCATGGGCTCCGTCGTCGCCAGCGTGCTGACCGGTGCCACCGACCCCGCGGCCGGTGTCGACGCCATGACCAGCAGCCTGCAGACGTTCTCCACCGCCCGGCCACCCGTGTAGTTCGGAGACCGACATGACCGCCACCGCTCTCCCCGCGCCCAGGTCAGGGGTCGAGGTCAGCCACCGCGCCGCGACCGCGGGGAAGCCCCCGCGTCCGGAGAACCGGGCGGGCTGGCTGTTCGCCACCCCGTTCCTGGCCCTCTACCTCGCCTTCCTCATCGGCCCGGTGGTCATCGGCCTGGTGATCAGCCTGTTCAACACCACGACGGTGAAAGCCGGCATCGGCAGCTGGGTCGGCTTCTCGAACTACGCCGACGTCCTGACCAACGCCGACTTCTGGGCCTCGATGTGGCACTCGGCGCTGTTCACGCTGCTGACCACACCGATCCTGGTGCTGCTGCCGCTGCTGTTCGCCGTCCTCGTCTCGCGCCTGGCCCGCGGCCAGGCGTTCTACCGACTGGCCTTCTTCGCCCCGTACGTCGTGCCCTCGGCCGCGGTCTGCCTCATCTTCGCGTTCATGTACACGCCCGAGACCGGGCTCATCACCAACGCCTTCGGCTGGTTCGGGCTCACCGCCCCCGACTTCTTCGGCAGCACCTCGGGTGCCTGGTTCGCCGTCGTCCTGCTCACCGTGTGGTGGACGTTCGGCTTCAACTTCATCCTCTACACCGCGGCCATCCAGGAGATCTCGGAGGAGGTCTACGAGGCGGCGACGCTCGACGGCGCCGGGCCGTGGCAGCAGATCCGGATGATCACCGTCCCCCTGCTGCGCCCGACCATCGGCCTCGTGCTGATCCTGCAGGTCCTGTCGTCGCTGAAGGTGTTCGACCAGATCTACATCCTGCTGAACGGCGGCCCGAACTACACGACGCGCCCGGTCATCCAGTACATCTTCGACACCGGCTTCTCCGCCTACCGGGGCGGCTACGCGGCCGCCGCGACGATGGTCTACTTCGTGGTCCTGGTCGTCGTCAGCGTCGGCTGGTTCCTGGTCCGGCGGCGCAACACCTCCGCGAACGCCTGAGGGGAGCCCGACCATGTCGACGGCGATGGCCGCGCCCGCGGCCGACACCGAGAGTCCCGGCACGAGGCGCTCGCGCCGGCGGGGCGAGCAGGACCAGGGCACGAAGCTGTTCAACCGGCTCACCGCCACGTGCGTGACGCTCTTCGCCCTGATCTGGCTGGTCCCGTTCCTGTGGGCGCTGATCACGTCGCTGCGGCCCAACGAGGAGATCGCCGCGAACCCCACGAACCCGTGGGGGAGCAGCTGGAACCTCGACGCGTACAGCTACGCGTGGGAGACGAGCCCCATCGGCTGGTGGTACGTCAACAGCTTCATCATCTCCACCCTCACGGTCGTCTTCACCGTGGTGGTCTGCTCGATGGCCGCCTTCGCCCTGGTCAACCTGAACTTCCGCTGGAAGTACGTGGTGTTCGGGCTCATCCTGGCCGGCCTGATGGTGCCCGTGGAGGCGCTCGTCCTGCCGCAGTTCCTCGAGTTCCGGGCCCTCGGCCTGCTCGGGACCTACTGGGCGGTCATCCTGCCCTCGGTCGCCCTCCCCGTGGCCCTCTTCGTCTTCCACTCGTTCATCAAGGCCATCCCGGTGGCCCTCATCGAGGCCGCCCGGCTCGACGGTGCCAGCTGGTGGCGGATCTACTCCCGGATCGCCATGCCGCTGTCCCGGCCGGCGATCTCCGCGGTGGCGATCCTGACGTTCATCACGTCCTGGAACGCCTTCCTCTGGCCGCTGCTGGTCCTCACGCAGACCAAGTCGCAGACGATCCCGGTCGGGCTCAGCAGCCTGGTCGGCGGCTCCGCGATCCAGTACGCCGAGACCATGGCCTCCGCCGTCCTCGGCATCCTGCCCCTGCTCGCCGTCTTCCTGGTCCTCCAGCGCCAGATCGCCCAGGGCGTCGCGAACACCGGCATCAAGTAGCGCGGGAGCAGCGTCTCCTCCGGGGACCACCCGGTCTACGCGCGGTCCCCGGTCGGGCCGCCACCGGTCAGGGGTCGTTCCCACCGCCACACGGGACCGACCTCCGGGTCCTCGAGCCGGGCGACCCGCGCGAACCCGAGCCGGGCCAGGACGGCCGTCGAGGCGCTCTGCTCGGCCAGCGTGTGCGCCCGGGCCCGCGAGGCCCCGTGGGCCGCGGCGGAGGCCAGCCAGAGCCGCACCGCCGCGGTGGCGTGGCCGCGACCGCGGTGGCCGGGAGCCACGCTGTAGCCCACCTCGACCACGCCGTCGGAGGGCGGTCCGGTGAACCCGCCGAGCCCGACGACGACGCGGTGCATCGGGTCGACGAGCAGGTGGCTGGACCACTCGGGCGGCACGCCCGAGCGGAGCGCCTCGACCGTCGCCGGGAGCGCCTCGGGGAAGACGAGCCAGCCCTCCGCGAGGTCGAGCCCCGAGCGCGCGCGGAACGCGTCGGCCGACTCCAGCAGCGCCTCCGCGTCCTCGAGCGTCAGGGGTCGCACCTCGGTCGCCCCGGTGCCGCTGTCGGTCACCGTCAGGCCGGTGACGCCGCGGCGGGGGCCAGCACCGCCGTCGCGGCGATCTCGATCAGCTGCTCGGGGAGGGCCAGCTCCACCACGCCGAAGGCGTTGCTGGCGGGGCGGTGGTCGCCGAAGTACCGCTTGCACACGGCCATCGCCGGCGCGAAGTTCGCCCGCAGGCCCACCAGGAAGACGTTCATCTCCACGATGTCGGTGCGCTGGGCGCCGAACCGGCTCAGGACGGCGTCGAGGTTGGCCAGGGTCACCTCGGTCTGGCCCTCGACGTCGCCCTCGTGGAGGAACGTCCCGTCCGCGTCGTGTGACAGCTGCCCCGAGACGTACAGCCGGTCGCCGGCCCGCACGGCCTGCGAGTAGTTGGCCAGGTCCTCCCAGGGGACGCCGAAGCCGAAGGTCTCGAACCTGCCCATGTCTGCCTCCTCGTGGTGTCGGCCGGTCAGCTCCGGTAGCGGCCCTCGAACCGGGCTCCACGGTCGAGCACGGTGAACCGGGTGGACCGGCCCCGTCGGCGTCCACGACCTGGGTCGCCCCGTCGACGACGACCAGCTCTCCCGCCGCCAGGGACTCCGGGCACGTCAGCTCCGCTGCTCGGGGATCCGGGGCGTGCGCAGCGACCGGAAGCCGTCCCGGAGCTCGTCGACGAACAGGTACGGCTGCTCCCAGGCCGCGAAGTGCCCGCCCTTCTCGACCTGGCGGTAGTGGACCAGGCCGGGGTAGGCGCGCTCGGTCCAGCTGCGCGGGGCCTGGTACTGCTCGCCCGGGAACACGCTGACGGCGACGGGGACGGTGACGCCCTTCGCGTCGAAGAACCCGCCGCGGTACTCCCAGTACAGCCGGGAGGCCGAGACCCCGGTGTTGGTCAGCCAGTACAGCGTCACGTTGTCGAGGACCTCGTCGCGGGTCAGTTCGCCGGTGTCGCTCGTCGTCCGCTCCAGCGCCGCGAGCACGGCCGCGGCCGGCTGCCCGTCGGCGTCGTTGTGGTCGAGGAGCCAGGCGGCCAGGCCGACGGGCGAGTCGGCGATGCCGTAGAGCGTCTGCGGGCGCGCGGCCATGTAACGGGCGTACTCGACCTGCCCGAACGTCCGGACGAGCTGCTCGTAGGCGCGCCGCTCCTCGTCTGACAGCCCGTCCGGCGGCGGCGCGCCGGCCAGCGCGGCCGCGTTGACGTCGGCCGGCACGGTGGCCGGCATGTTGGTGTGGATGCCGAGCAGTCCCTCGGGTGCCTGCAGCCCCATCTGGTCGACGACGAAGGCGCCCCAGTCCCCGCCCTGCGCGACGTACCGGTCGTAGCCCAGCCGGCCCATCAGCTCGGCCCAGGCCCGGGCCATCCGCTCGGGCCCCCAGCCCGGGCCGGTCGGCTTGCCGGAGAACCCGTACCCGGGCATCGACGGAACGACCACGTGGAAGGCGTCCGCGGCGTCCCCGCCGTGCGCCGTCGGGTCGACCAGCGGCTCGATGATCTTCAGCTGCTCGACGACCGACCCGGGCCAGCCGTGGTTGACCACCAGCGGCAGGGCGTCCTCGTGCCGCGAGCGCACGTGCAGGAAGTGGATGTCGAGCCCGTCGATCCCGGTGACGAACTGCGGCAGCGCGTTGAGGAGCGCCTCGCAGCGGCGCCAGTCGTAGTCGGTCGCCCAGTGCCGCGCCAACTCCTGCATCGTCGCCAGCGGCACTCCCTGGGAGGTGTCCGGGACCGTCTCCCGGTCCGGCCAGACGGTCTGCTCGACCCGTCGGCGCAGCTCGGCGAGCGCGGCGTCGGGGACCTCGATCCGGAACGGGCGGATCGCACCCTCCTCCTGGGCGGCTGCCGGCGTCGCGGGGACGGTCGACCGGGACATGGGTGCCTCCTGGTGGTCCGGGCGGAGCGGGGCTCGCCGTCGACCCTGCGCCGCCCCGGCCGGCGCTCGCGCCAGGGAGACCCCCGGGTCCTCCTGCCCGGGGCGTCAGGCGTCGACGGCGCCGTACAGGCCGGCCGAGGCGCTCCGGCCGGTGACGACCAGGTCGGCCACCACGCCGGAGGCGACCCAGGCCTGCACGTGGCCCGTGCCGTTGTAGCCGCCCAGCGCCAGCACCCGGCCGTCGGTGCCCGGTACCGGCCCGCACCGGGGCATCGGGTCGTCGGCGAAGCCCACGACGCCGGCCCACCGGTGCGTCACCTCCGCGCGCACCCCGAGCTCCTCGACCAGCCACCGGTCGAGCCGGGCCTGCACCGGCCCGGAGACCTCGGCGCGGTCGGTCCAGCTCGCCGCCCCGTCGAGGTCGGAGAAGCCCCCGAGCGCGATCCGCCCGTCCGCCGTCTGGTGCACGTACTCGTGGCCGTGGCGGGAGTAGACCGGGGACGGGAGCACCGTCCGCCCGAGCGGTGCCGTGGCGAGCATGTTGAGCCGCCGCGGCCGGACCGCCGCCGCCGACGGCACCAGCGCCGCCAGGTCGCCGTCCACGGCCACGACGGCGCGGTCGCACCGCACGGCACCGGACGCGGTCCGCACGCGGACGCCGTCGCCGTCGACGGCGGGCGGCCCGACCACCGGTGACCGCTCGAACACCCGCGCCCCGCGGGCCTCGAGGGCGTCGGCCAGCGCCCGCAGCCACCGGACCGGGTGCACCGACCCGTCGTGCGGCAGGTACAGCCCGGCCCGCTCCGGCCGGGCGAGCGGGCCGGGCAGGTCGTCGCCGGCCACCAGCTGTCCCGGGAAGCCGTCCTCGGCGAGCGCCGCGGCGTGCCGCCGGACGTCGTCGGCCTCGGTGCCGTCGACGGCGAGCCGCAGCATCCCGTCGAGCCGGAAGTGCCGGCGGGCGCCGACGGCCTCGGCCACCTCGAGCATCTCCCGCTGGGCGTCCAGCGTCGCCCGGTGGACGGCGACCGCCCGCTCGCGGCCCCACAGGGCGCGGGTGTCGTGGTACATCGGCGCGGCGCCGGCGATGAAGAAGCCGCCGTTGCGGCCGCTCGCGCCGGAGGCCACCGCGGAGCGCTCCAGCACGACGACCGACAGCCCGGCGTCGAGCAGCCGCCGGGCGGTGGCCAGCCCGCCCACGCCGGCGCCGACCACGCACACGTCCGCGTGCGTCTGGCCCTCCAGCGCGGGCCGCGGGCGGGCGGGCTCGTCCTGCCACAGCGGGACCGAGCTGCTGCTCATGCGGGTCCACCTCTCGTGCGCTCTGCCGCCCGACGGCGGTCCCGTCCGGCACCGCCACCCTGCACACCGCCGTCGTCCCGGATCGCGCCGGGGTGCGCCGACCGGTAGGACGGGGGCGGGACGCCGGGCCCCGGCGTCCGTCCCGTTCCCGGACGACGCAGGTGAGGACCCCCGTGAGTGCCCCGACCCTCGACACCGCCCCGTGGACGGTCCGCGAGCCGCGGGTGGACCCCGGGACGCTCGACGTCGCCGAGTCCGTCTTCAGCCTGTGCAACGGCTTCCTCGGGGTCCGGGGGACGCTCGACGAGGTCGAGCCCTTCGGCATGCGCGGCACCTACCTGTCCGGGGTCTACGAGACCCACCCGCTGTCCTATCCCGAGGGTGGCTACGGGCACCCCGAGGAGGGGCAGGCGATGCTCACCGTCGCCGACGGCACGCCGCTGCGCCTGCTGGTCGACGGGGTCCCGCTGGACGTGCGCGAGGTCCCGCCGCAGGTCCACGAGCGCACCCTCGACCTGCGCGCCGGGACGCTGGACCGCCGCGTGCACTGGACGTCGCCGTCGGGCCCGACGGTGGAGGTGTCCTCGCGGCGGCTGGTCTCCCTGGCCGAGCGGTCGGTCCTCGCCGTCCGGTACGAGGTCCGCGTCCTGGACGGGTCGGCGCACGTGGTCGTGCGGTCCGAGCTCGCCGCCGGCGTGGTGACCCCGGCGGGCGTGGACAACGACGACCCGCGCGTGGCGGAGGCCCTCGACGAGGCCTTCGAGCCCCGGGCGCAGATCGGCAGCGAGACCGGCGGCGCGCTCGTGGAGCGGACGCGCCGGTCGGGCATCACGGTGGCGGCCGCGGTCGGGCACGAGGTCGACGGCGGGCGGGTCGGCACCCACGTCGACGAGCAGCACGTCGTCACCACGGTCGCGGCCGACCTGTCCCCCGGGGAGCGCCTCACGGTGGTCAAGGTCGTCGGCTACGGCTGGTCGCGCGACGCGGGGTCCGACTCCGTCCTGGGCCAGGCCTCGGCCGCGGTGAGCTCCGCGCTCGACCTCGGGTGGGACGGCCTGGTCGCCGCCCAGCGGGCCGTGCTCGACGAGCTGTGGGCCACCGCCGACGTCGAGGTCGACGGCGACGCCGAGCTGCAGCAGGCGCTGCGCTACGCCGTCTTCCAGCTGTTCTGCTCCGCCGCCTGCATCTCCGGTGCCCCCGTCGGCGCCAAGGGGCTGACCGGCGTCGGGTACAGCGGCCACACCTTCTGGGACGTCGAGGGGTTCGTCCTGCCCGCCCTGTCGCTGCTGCGCCCGGACGCGGCCGCCCGCCTGCTGCGGTGGCGCGCCGACACGATCGGCCCCGCCCGCGACCGTGCCCGCACGCTGGGGCTGGTGGGGGCGTGCTTCGCGTGGCGCACCATCAGCGGGCCCGAGACCTCGGCGTACTGGCCCGCGAGCACGGCGGCGATGCACGTCAACGCCGACATCTCCCGCGCCTTCTGGCTGCACCAGAACGTCACCGGCCGCGACCTCGACTCCGTCGGCGGGCTGCCGGTGCTGGTCGAGACGGCGCGGGCGTGGGCGTCGGTGGGCCAGCAGGACGCGGACGGCGCCTGGCACCTGTTCGGCATGACCGGCCCCGACGAGTACACCGGCGTCGTCGACGACAACGTCTTCACCAACCTCATGGCCCGGCGCAACCTCCGGTGGGCCGCCGACGCGTGCGAGCGGCTGTCCGAGCGCGCGGCGGAGCTGGGCGTGGACCACGCCGAGACCGCCGCCTGGCGGGCCGCGGCCGACGCCGTGCACGTCCCGTGGGACGAGCGGCTCGGCGTGCACCCGAGCAACGAGGACTTCACGACCTACCGGGAGTGGCCCTTCGAGGACGAGCGCGACCGCTACCCGGTGCAGGAGCACCACCACTACGCCGACTTCTACCGCCGGCAGGTGCTCAAGCAGGCCGACCTCGTCCAGGCGCTGTGGTGGTGCCGCGACGAGTTCACCGACGAGGAGGTGGCGCGCGACCTCGAGTACTACGAGGCGCGCACCGTCCGGGACTCCTCGCTGTCGGCCGCCGTGCAGGCGGTCGTGTGCGCCCAGGCCCAGCACCCCGACCTCGCGCTGCGCTACCTGCGGGAGGCCGCCCTGGTCGACCTGCGCAACCTCACCGGCGGCACCGCCGACGGCCTGCACATGGCGTCGGTGGCCGGGACGTGGCTGGCCCTCGTCGCCGGCCTGGGTGGCATGCGGGAGGACCACGAGGACCTCGAGCTGGCGCCGCTGCTGCCGTCCGCGCTCTCGCGCACCGCCTACCGGCTCACCTGGCGTGACCGGCTGCTCCGCGTCGAGACGACCCGGGAGGGCACCACGGTCACGCTCGAGCGCGGCGAGCAGCCGGTGACCGTCGTCGTCGACGGCGCCCGTCACCGGGTGGCGCCCGGCGAGCCGGTGCGCGTGCCGCTGCGCGCCCCCACCCCGCTGCTCGACGAGCCGCGGCAGCCGGCCGGTCGCGAACCGCTCAGCTGACCCATGCCCGGACCCTGCGCTCTGCCGGCTGGTTCCGGGCGCTGAGGGCGCGATGGGGCCGGCAGAGCAGGGAACGAGCCGGCAGAGCCCGCTCAGCGGGCCTGCTGCACGAAGCGCGTCAGGTCCGCCAGCAGGGCCGGCCGGCGGCGGGTGCGCCACATCGCCACCAGCCCGGCCACCACCGGGGGGTCGAACGGGCGGATCACCAGGCGCCGCCCGTCGAGGTCCGGCGGGTCGTCGCCCACGCAGAGGGTGAAGCCGCCGAGGTCCTCGACGGCGTCGAGCATCGCCGCCTGCGCGTCGTCCAGGACGGGCACGTGGGTGACCTGCGGCAACCGCCCGTGGGGGTCGGGGAAGCAGGACAGGAAGAAGTCGTAGAACGGCCGGGTCTCGAGGCTGGGCGAGTAGACGACCAGGCGCCGGCCGGACAGCTCCCGCCGGGAGAGCCGGTCGCCCGCGGCCAGCGGGTCGTCGACCCGGACCACCCCGTGCAGCACGACGGGGGCGAACGGCGCGGACTCCAGCGAGTCGGCGCCCGCCGGCGGGGCGGTCCAGCCCACGGCCAGGTCGAGACGGTCGTCGAGCAGGTCGCGGACGACGTCGTCCTGCTGCTGGAGGTGCAACCGGAGCTCGACGTCGGCCCGGGTCGCGCCGAACAGCCGCACCCTCCGGACCACCGCCTGGGGACAGTCGATGTCGACGCCGACCCGCAGCGGCGTCCGGACCTCCGCCGCGCGCCGGGCCTCCCGGACCGCCAGGTGGGCCGTGGCGACCGACTCGCGGGCCCCGGTGAGGAACGCCTGGCCGGCCGCGGTCAGCCGGACGTGGCGGGTGTCCCGCTCGAACAGCGCCACGCCGAGCTGGCGCTCCAGCCGGCGGATCTGCTGCGACAGCCCGGACTGCGTGACGTGCAGCCGGGACGCCGCGCGCCCGAAGTGCAGCTCCTCGGCCAGGGCGACGAAGGGCGCCAGCAGACGGAGGTCCAGCTCCCCCACGGCGCCTGCGTACATCCATGACGGCCCGTCATCAAGACCGGGGGCACCCGTCATCACCGACGCCTTCCCCACCGCCCGCCGCGCCCGGGACGCTCTGGGTGCCCCGCACCACCCGTCACGAACGAGAGGACCGACCCGTGGAACTGGGCAGGCTCCGCGTCAACCAGCTCAGTGCGGCCGGCTGGGAGTGGTACCAGCAGTACCTGGCCGCGCTGGACGCCTACGACCTCGAGCGCTACTCGTCCTTCCTGTCCCCGGACGTCTCGATCCAGTTCGACAACGACGAGCCGATGGTCGGCCGGGAGGTCGCCGCCAAGGGCCTCGACCAGTTCTGGGGGTCGGTGACCGCCATGGGCTACACGCTGGTGCACGAGCCGCTCAACCTCTACGGCGACGACCACCGCTTCGTCCTCGAGGCCCTCAACCACTACGACGGCGCGGACGGCCGGCGGGTCACCGTCCGGGCCACCGCCTGGACCGACCGCGGGGACGACGGCGCGGTCACCTCCGTCCGCCTCTACCAGGACCTCTCCCCGCTGTACCGCACCGCCGGCTGAGGGGCAGCCGGCCCGGTCTACCGTCGGGAGGCCGGACCGACCCCGTCGACGGAGGCCCCAGGTGACCAGCGACCCGGAGGGCACCGGCACGGCGCACGACTGGCTGGCCACTGTCGCGGTCGACCCCGCCGTGTTCGACCTGCGACCGGACTACCGGGCGCTGCTGCTCACCGCCGACGGCCTCCTCGGCGGTCCCGGCGACGCGGTCAGCGAGCGGGTCCTGGCCGCCGCCGAGGACGACGCCCGGCGGCTGCTCGCCGGCCGGTCACCCGAGGAGCTGCCGCACCCGGCCGCCTGGCGGGAGGCCTACCGGGCCTTCGGCGCCCGGCCGCAGCGCACCCGCCCGAGCGTGGAGGCCCTGCTGCGCCGCCTCGACCCGGACGGCCTGCCCCGCATCGACCGGATCACCGACGTCTACAACGCCGTCTCCGTCGCCCACCTGCTGCCGATCGGCGGGGAGGACCGCGCCGCCTACGCCGGGCCGCCGCGACTGGTCCGCGCCGAGGGCGACGAGCCGTTCGACACCACCGCGGGCGGTGCGGCGGTCGTCGAGCACCCGGAGGCCGGCGAGGTCGTCTGGCGCGACGACGCCGGCGTCACCTGCCGCCGCTGGAACTGGCGGCAGTGCACCCGCACCCGGATCACCACCGGCACGAGCAGCGCCGTCTTCGTCCTCGACGTCCTCGACCCGCTCACCGACGACGACGCCACCGCCGCGGCCGACGCGCTCACCGAGGCGCTGCTGGCGACCAGCCCGGACGCCACCGTCCACCGGCGGGTCCTCGCCGGCCCGGGACGGGCTCCGGGAGGCTGACGGGTCGCCGGCGGCTCACCCCCCGGCCCGCGGGGACCGGACCACCGCCACCGGGCACGGCGAGTAGGCGATGCAGCGCAGGCTCACCGAGCCCAGCAGCAGACCCGACCAGGCGGTCCGGCCGCGCGACCCGACCACGAGCAGGTCGGCGGAGTCGGCCACCTCGGTGAGCACGTCCCACTCCACGCCCTCGAGGATCTCCGCCCGCAGCTGCACACCCGGGGCCTCGCCGTCCCACGCGTCGTGCACCGCCCGGCGCAGCGTGCCGTCGGCCTGCTCCCGCAGCGTGGTCTCCGGCACCGCCCACGGCGGGCCGCCGTAGCCGGAGACGGTGTCGGTCCAGGCGTGCACGACGTGCAGCTCCGCGCCGCGCAGCCGCGCCTCGGCCGCGGCGAACCGCATCGCGGCCACCGACTCCGCCGAGCCGTCGACCCCGACGAGCACCCGGCTCGCGGTGCCCTGCCGGGGCACGGCGCCGTGGGTGGACTCGTCGTCCCGGACGACGACCACCGGTCCCCGGGCGTGCTGGGCGCACTGCTGGCCGACCGAGCCGAGCAGCGCCCCGCGCAGGGGCCCCCGGCCGCGGGAGCCGACGACGAGCAGTCCGTCCTCGCCGGCGGCGTCGACCAGCTGCTGGACCGGGTGCCCGTGGCGCACCTCGGGGTGGACCGGGACGGCCTCGCTCCCGGTCGAGGCGGCGACCTCGGCGGTCTCCACCTCCATGCGGGACCGCACCTCCGCCTCGAGGTCGGCGACGTCCGGCCGGCCGAGGCCCCCGTCGTGGGCGTGCGGCGGCCGGTCCTGCGGCCAGACGGTGACCAGCCGGACCGCCGTCCCGTGCAGCCGTGCCTCCTGCAGGCCCCAGGCCAAGGCGGTGCGCGCGCCGGCCGACCCGTCGGTCCCCACCACGACCTCGCGCGGCCTCGTCGTGTCGTCCACGGTGCTCCCTCCTGTGTCCCGGTCCCGCTCCCCTACCCGCCGTCGACCCGGACCACCGGCGGCTGGGAGCATCCCCCGGGTGTGCACGGTGGTCGTGCGCTGGTCGGCGGGCCACCCGGTCCGCATCCTGGCGCTGCGCGACGAGCTGACGACCCGGGAGTTCGACGACCCGGGCCGGTGGTGGCCCGAGCTGCCCGACGTCGTCGGCGGGCGGGACCGCGTCGCCGGTGGCACCTGGGCCGCCACCGACGTCGGCACCGGCGTCACCGCGCTGGTGCTCAACCGGCCGCAGAAGCGGACCGCCGACGCGGGTGCCGCCAGCCGCGGCGTCCTCCCCCTGCTCGGGGTGGCCCACGGCGCGGACTGGCCCGCGCGGGTGCGCCTGGACGGGATGGCGAGCTTCCTGCTCGTCCTGGCGACCCCGGAGGGCCTCACCACCTGGGACTTCGACGGCGCGACGCTGACGACGACCGCGCACGGCGAGGGCACGACGATGATCACCTCGGGCGGCCCGGAGGACCGCAAGGCCGACCGCCACCTGTCCGCGTTCGCCGCCGCCGAGGTCCCGGAGGGGTGGCGCGCGCTGGTCCGCAGCGCGCCGCCCCAGGACGACCCGGGCGCGCTGGTGGTCCGCCACGAGGAGGACGGACTGGTCTTCGCGACCGTGTTCGGCGAGCTGATCGAGGCCCGCCCGGGCGCGCTGCGGCTGGAGCACAGCCGGCGCCCCTGGACCCCCGAGCCCTGGCAGGCACTCGACCTCACCGCGCCCCGGCCCCGGTGAGGACGCGCCGCTCGGTTCTTGACTCGTTCAAGAGAGGGCGGGAGGATCGGCGGCGTGCCGGACGCCGCAGACCTCGAACGCGCACTGCGCGCGGCGGGTCTGCGGGTCACCCGCCCGCGCCTGGCGGTGCTCGCCGCCGTCCACGCGCACCCGCACGTCGACACCGAGGCGCTGATCGGCGCCGCCCGCGCCCGCATGGGGGCGGTCTCGCACCAGGCGGTGTACGACGTGCTGCGCGTCCTGACCGACCGGGGTCTGGTGCGGCGCATCCAGCCGCAGGGCTCGGTCGCGCGCTACGAGGCGCGGGTCGGTGACAACCACCACCACCTGGTCTGCCGGTCCTGCGGCGCCATCACCGACGTTGACTGCGCCACCGGCGAGGCTCCGTGCCTCACCCCCTCCGGCGACGGGGGCTTCCTCGTCGACGAGGCCGAGGTCATCTACTGGGGCCGCTGCCGGTCCTGCGCGACGGCCCCGGCCACCTCTTCGCCATTCGACCGTTCCGCACCAGAGAGAGGCACACCGTGAAGGACGAGCGCAACAAGGTCGAGACCGAGAGCACCAGCGAGAGCGAGAACCCGGCGATCCCCTCGCCGACCCAGGTCACCAACCGGCGGCCGCAGAGCAACCGCGACTGGTGGCCCAACCAGGTCGACCTGTCGGTGCTGAACAAGCCCTCGAAGGACTCCGACCCGCTCGGCGAGGACTTCGACTACCGGGCGGCCGTCGCCGGGCTCGACGTCGAGGCGGTCAAGCGCGACCTCGTCGAGGTCATGCGCACCTCGCAGGACTGGTGGCCGGCCGACTGGGGCCACTACGGCCCGCTGTTCATCCGGATGTCCTGGCACGCGGCCGGCACCTACCGGATCGCCGACGGCCGGGGTGGCGGCGGGGAGGGCGGCCAGCGCTTCGCCCCGCTCAACAGCTGGCCGGACAACGCGAACCTCGACAAGGCCCGCCGCCTGCTGCTGCCGGTCAAGCAGAAGTACGGCCGCAAGCTCTCCTGGGCCGACCTGCTCGTGCTCGCCGGCAACGTCGCGCACGACGACATGGGCCTGCCGACCTTCGGCTTCGCCTTCGGCCGCGAGGACACCTGGCAGCCCAAGGAGACCTTCTGGGGACCCGAGGACACCTGGCTCGGCGACGAGCGCTACGCCGGCGACGCTCCCCTCGACCTCGACGAGGGCCCGCTCGCGAACGTGACCATGGGGCTCATCTACGTCAACCCCGAGGGTCCCAAGGGCCAGCCCGACCCGCTCGCCTCCGCGCACGACATCAAGGTCACCTTCCGCCGGATGGGCATGACCGACGAGGAGACCGTCGCCCTGATCGGTGGCGGCCACACCTTCGGCAAGACCCACGGCGCGGGCAACCCCGAGCTGGTCGGCCCGGAGCCCGAGGGCTGCCCGGTGCACGGCAACGGCCTGGGCTGGATCAGCCAGCACGGCACCGGCAAGGGCGCCGACACCATCACCAGCGGTCTCGAGGGCGCCTGGACCCCGACGCCGACCACGTGGGACAACTCCTACTGGGACACGCTGTTCGGCTTCGACTGGGAGCTCGTCGAGAGCCCGGCCGGCGCCAAGCAGTGGCAGCCGAGCAACCCCGAGGCGCAGGAGCTCGTCCCCGACGCGCACATCGAGGGCAAGAAGAACCCGCCGATGATGTCCACGGCCGACATGGCGCTCAAGGCCGACCCCGAGCTGCGCGTGTACGCCGAGCGCTTCCGGAACGACCCGGAGTACTTCGCCGACCAGTACGCCCGGGCCTGGTTCAAGCTGCTGCACCGCGACATGGGCCCGAAGACCCGCTACCTCGGTCCCGACGTGCCCGCCGAGGACCTCATCTGGCAGGACCCGGTCCCCGCCGTCGACCACGAGCTGGTCGGCGCGGCGGAGATCGCGGACCTCAAGCAGCGCCTGCTCTCCTCCGGCCTGACCGTGTCGCAGCTGGTGCACACCGCGTGGTCGGCCGCTGCCTCCTACCGCGGCACCGACAAGCGCGGCGGGGCCAACGGCGCCCGGCTGCGGCTCGAGCCGCAGATCGGCTGGGCGGTCAACGCGGGCGTCCGCGACGTCCTGCCGGTGCTCGAGCGGGTCAAGGAGGAGTTCGAGCAGCAGACCGGCACGCGGGTCTCGCTGGCCGACCTGATCGTCCTCGGCGGCTCCGCGGCGGTGGAGAAGGCCGCGGCCGACGCCGGCGTCGAGGTGACCGTGCCGTTCCACCCGGGCCGCACCGACGCCTCCCAGGAGCAGACCGACGTCGACAACTTCCGCTGGCTCGAGCCGCGGGCCGACGGCTTCCGCAACTGGATCGCGCCGGGCAGCAAGCTCCAGCCGGAGACGCTGCTGGTCGACCGCGCCTACATGCTCGAGCTGACCGCCAAGGAGATGACCCTCCTGGTCGGCGGCCTGCGGGTGCTCGGCGCCAACACCGGCGGCACGACGCACGGCGTCTTCACCGACCGGCCCGGCGTGCTGAGCCAGGACTTCTTCCGCAACCTGCTCGACCTGGGCATCTCGTGGCGCACCTCGGTCGACACCGAGGGCGTCTACGAGGGGCTGGACGCCGACGGGAACGTCGTGCGCACGGCGACCGCGGCCGACCTCGTGTTCAACTCGAACTCGATCCTGCGGGGCATCGTCGAGGTCTACTCGGCCGACGACGCCCAGGAGCAGTTCGTGCGGGACTTCGTCGCCGCTTGGGTGAAGGTGATGGAGCTCGACCGCTTCGACCTGCGGTAGGCACTCCCCCTCCGGATGCCCCGGCCCGCACCGCGCGGGCCGGGGCATCCGGCGCTGTCCCCGCCGACGACCAGCCGGCCCTCGCTGCCCGGCCGGGACCCGGTTGGCCAGCCGCCGGGTGAGGCCGTCGTAGCTGTCGAGCGTGCCGGTGACGTGCCCGCCGTCGTGCAGGTACACCGCCACGCCCACCGGCCGACCGCTGCCGCTCCAGGAAGGCGGCAGCCTGCGGGTGCAAGGGCATGCCCCTGCACCCGGGCGGTGGACCGGTCGCTCAGCGGTAGGCGCGGAAGAACCGCCGCATGTCCTCCGCCACGAGCTCCGGCACCTCCCACTCGAGGAAGTGCCCGCCGTGCGGCAGGTCGGTCCAGGAGGCCACGTTCCACTGCCGCTCGGCCCACTCCCGCGGCGTGGGGAACATGTCGGCGCCGGACATCGCCATGCCCGTGGGCACCTCCACCCGGCCCCAGCCGGCCGACGGGCCGCGCACGGTCTCGTAGTACAGCCGCATGGACGAGCCGATGGTCTGCGTCGCCCAGTAGACCGTGAGGTTGGTCAGCAGGTCGGCGCGGTCGTAGACGGAGTCGAGGTCGCCGCCGCAGTCGCTCCAGGTGCGGAACTTCTCCAGCACCCACGCGGCCAGTCCGGCGGGTGAGTCGTTGAGCGCGTGCGCGAGGGTCTGCGGCTTCGACGAGTGCTGCATCGCGTAGGCCATCTCGCTCTGGTTCCACTCCTGCGCCCGGGCGACGAACTCGCGCTCGGCGTCGCTGAGGTCCTCGGGCACCCAGCCGAGGTAGGGGTTGGTGCCCGACACGTGCAGGGCGACGAGCCGGTCCGGGGCGGTCAGGGCCAGCTCGCGCAGCACGCCGGCGCCCAGGTCGCTGCCGCGCCCGGCGAAGCGTGGGTAGCCGAGCTCCGCCATGACCCGGACGACGATCCCGGCGATGCGGCCGACGCCCATCCCCCGCTCGGCCGGCCGGTCGCTGAACCCGTAGCCCGGCAGGGACAGCGCCACGACGTCGAAGGCGTCCCCCGGCTCGCCGCCGTGCTCGTCGGGACGGGTCAGCATCGGCACGATCGGCAGCATCTGCACGAACGAGCTCGGCCAGCCGTGCAGCAGCACGACCGGCAGCGGCTCCCCCGCGTCGCGCCGGGGGGCCCGCTCGTGGACGACGTGGACCCCGAGGCCGTCGACGTCGACGCGGCAGTGCGAGACCGCGGCCAGCCGCTCCTGCTGCCGTGCCCAGTCGAAGTCGTGCAGCCACGTGTCGACGAACGACCGCAGCACGTCGGTGTCCATGCCGTAGTCCCAGCCCGCGCCGGGGATGGCGTCGGGCCAGCGGGTGGCGCGCAGCCGGGCGCGCAGGTCCTCCAGGACGGCGGGGTCGACGGACGGGGTGAACGGGGTGACGGTCATGCGCTCCTCCCGGGGCCTTCGGGGCGGGACGGGTCCGCCTGACTGATTCCGGTGGTGAGGTGCCGGCGGATGCGGGGTCGGCCGGAGCGGCCGGACCGCGATCGGGCCCGCCCCCGGGCAGGGGGCGGGCCCGACGCTCCAGGGACTAGCGGGACCTGCCGCTGCTGCCCACGGTGTACCGCGTCTGCGACTGCGGGTTGAGCGTGCCGGTCCTGTCCGACCCCGCACCGGCGATGGCCGGGTCGTTGAGCTTCAGGACGTCGAAGCCCTGCTGGATGTCGCTGCTGTAGACGAGGCCGTCGTAGAAGTACGCCGACCACGACCCGCCGAGCACCAGCTGGTCCGCACTGACCGGGCCACGGTCGAACCAGGCGATCTCACGCGGGTTCGCCGAGTCGGTGAAGTCCCACACCGAGATCCCGCCCTGGTACCAGGCCTGCACCATGATGTCGCGCCCCTGGGTGTTGGGGATCAGCGAGCCGTTGTGCGCGACGCAGTTCTCCTCGTTGGTCTGGGTCCGCGGGATCTTGAAGTACGACCGCTTCACCAGCTGCCCGTCGACGATGTCGTAGACGGCGTTGGCGCCGAGCTCGTCGCCGATGGTCGGGTTGCAGGTGGGGGCGCCGCCGCCGCCGAGCTCGTCGGTGAAGACGACCTTGGTGGCGTCGTTGTCGAAGGTCGCCGAGTGCCAGAAGGTGAAGTTCTCGTCGGTCACCGAGGACGTCACCTGCGGGTTCAGCGGGTCGCTGATGTCCATCAGCACGCCCTGGCCCATGCACGCGCCGGCGGCGATGCCCTTCTCGGGGTAGGCGGTGATGTCGTGGCACCCGCTGGTCGCGCTCCGCACCCGACCGGTGGGGAAGGCCTCGTCCGGCGCGGTGGTGGCCCCGGCGAAACCGCCGTCGGGGAACAGCACGGGCTCGGCGACGACCGCGGCCGACGCCGGGTCGGCGTCCGGGACGGCGACGATGCTGATCTTGTCGTGCGGGGTCTGGCAGTCCTTCTGAGCGGCACTGGGACCGTAGGAGGAGACGTACACCAGCATGCGGCCGTGGGCGGGGTCGGGGACCAGCGTGTTGGTGTGCGAGCCGCAGTCGGTCTCGACGCTGGTCAGCAGCTGGGGGTTCGACTTGTCGGCGATGCTCCAGACCCGGATGCCCTCCCAGTAGTCGGCGGTCGGGTCGGAGGTGGCCGGGCGGGTGAGCGCCGGGGCGTCGCAGTCGTCGCTGACGCGACGGGAGTCGGTCGAGGTGATGACGATGTCGCCGTAGACGGAGACGTCGTTCTGCGCGCCGAGGCAGGCCGCCTGACCGACGAGCGTCGGGCTGCCGGACCGGCGCACGTCCCAGACGGAGAAGCCGTTGTAGTTGCCCTGGATCGCGTAGCCGTCGACGAAGGCCAGGTCGGAGTTGTAGGCGTCCTGTCCGGCGGCGATGCCGCTCTTCGGCGTGCTGCTGATCAGGCGCAGGTTCGGTGAGCTCGCCACCTGACCGGGCGTGGCCAGCGGCGCGCCGGAGTCGTCGAACTCGGCGATCTGGGAGTCGGTGAAGCACTCCGACTCGTCGACCTCCTCGCTGTCCTTGGACACGCAGTGGTCCGGGTGGGCCGTGGCGGGCGGCGCCACCAGCAGGCCGGCCGCCAGCCCCCCGGCGGCGGCCAGTCCCACGATCACGGACCGGCGGCGGGTCGTCGTTGACCTCACGTACTGCTCCTCTCGGCACCCCCACGTGTCCCCCGTGGACCCGTCTGGAGGCGGCCGGACGGTATGCAGCCATCCGTCCGTTACGGAAGGCCCACTCGGCGTGTCGCAACGCCGGGTTCCGTGTCGCTGGAGTCCCTCCAGACCGGCCGCCGGTGCCGTGGAGCCCGGTCGGCCGTCACCGCCGTCCCTCGCTCCTCGCCTCGATCCCCTCGGCCTCGGCCGCCAGGTAGCGATCGGTGAGGCGGCGGTAGAACCGTCCCACCACCGCGCCCACGGGCCCGGCCTGCTCGACCGACAGACTCACGCGGCTGCCGCCGGCACCGAGGTCCTCCACCCCGCTGCATCACGCGGACCGTGAGGTCCCGTCGTGGCCACCGCCGGCCCGCTCCGGCGGTGCCGGGAGACGGTGACGCCGGGGTGACGACCTGGTGACGGGGCAGCGCCTAGCGTGCTCGCGCCCGGTGGAGCGGGTCCCCGCAGCGGTGGGGCGAGCCGTGACCACCGGGCCGTGACCACGTCGGCCGCCGTCGCCACGACGGTCAGGAGGGAGTCCAGGTGTCCGAGGACAGGAGCTTCTATGCCGGACTCGGTTCAGGACTGGAGGGGGTCGAGGTCGAGGAGGTGTACGACGCCGTGGCGGACCCCACCGTCGCGAAGCGCATCGCCGACACCGACAACCCGTTCCACATCGAGGTCCGGTTCCTCGGCGGCCTGACGGAAGAGCAGAAGCAGGCGTTCAGGACGGCCGCGGACAGGTGGGCCGAGGTCATCGTCGGCGACCTCGAGGACGTCCGGCTACCGGACGGCACGGTGGTCGACGACGTCCGCATCGACGCTGCGGGGGTGTCCATCGACGGCCCCGGCCGGGTCCTCGGCCGGGCCGGACCCCGCCTCCTGCGGCCGGCCGGCAGCACGCACGAGTTCCTCCCGATCACCGGCATCATGGAGTTCGACGTCGCCGACATCCCCACCATGATCGCGCAGGACCTGTGGAACACCGTGATCATGCACGAGATGGGCCACGTCATCGGCATGCTCGACTTCGTCTGGAGCGCGAAGGGCTTCGTGGCCAACCGCAACACCCCGCAGTGGTCGTTCACCGGGCCGACCGCCATGGAGGAGTTCGGCAGACTGCAGGACCCGTGCGCCAACGCCACGATGGCCCAGCTCGCCGGCCTCCGGTCGGCGGCCGCGGACGGCGCGGACGGCGGCGTCCCCGTCCCGATCGAGGACGACTTCGGTCCCGGCACCATCGGCAGCCACTGGCGGGAGAGCGTCTTCGGCGCCGAGATGATGACCGGCTTCGTCAACCAGGGCGCGAACCCGCTCAGCAGGGTGACCGGCGGCGCGCTCGAGGACCTCGGCTACCAGGTGGACCTCGACGCCTGTGACGACTACAGCCTCCCGTCCGCCACGACCCTGGCCGTGATGGGCGTGCTCACGGCCGGGCGGATGCACGAGGTCATCGGCGAGATCGGCGGCACCGGTGGGTACGTCGAGCACCCGACACCCGAGGTCGCCCCGGACTCGGTGTTGACCGACCGGGGGTGAGGGCCGGTGCAGCCGCCCGGCGAGGAGGACTGGAGGTGGATCGACGAGCACGTCGAGCACCCCACTCCCGAGGTCGCCGGTGACGAGGTCCGCATCGTCGGACACGAGGAGCGCACCCTCCCCGGCGCGGACGCGGCCGCCGGGGAGGAGAGGCGGAGCGAGCCATCCCGGACGGATCCGGACCGGCCGGCGGAGACGCAGCAGGAGGACCGCTGAGACCGGGCGCGGACGGGCCTCCTCCGCCGTCCCGCGCTGACGATGCGGTCCCGCGGCAAGAGGAGCGACGATGGGCCCACTGACCGACGCGGTCGTGTACTCCGACATCGGCGGCACACTGGCCTCGGTCACGCTGTCCGCCGACGGGGAACGGATCGAGGAACTCGCCGTCTACCCGTACGTGCGCGGGGTGCTCGCCGAGCTCCGGCAGCGCGGCGCCCGTCTGGGCGTCCTCTCGGATCCCGGCCCGCTCCCCACGGACGAGCTCGACCGGGCGCTCGAGGACGCCGGCCTCTGGAGCGCCCTCTAGCCCGAGCTGGTCCTCCACGGGTCGAAGGACTCACCCCGCGTGTTCCAGCAGGCCCTGGAGCGCGCGGGCACCGCGGACCGCGTCCTCTTCGTCGGGGAGGACCCGGACGAGCGCGCTCAGGCCCTGCGGGCCGGGTTGCTGGTCGCCCCGCACCCCCTGTTGGCGACGGCGGTGCTCGACGACCGGGCGCACCTGCGCTACGTGCGGGTCACGGTCCCGCCGGACCACGCCCGCGAGGACTGGCGGAGCGCGCTCCGCGACCTGCCGCTGGTGCCCGTGCACGTCACCGGCCGCGACGGCACCACGGTGTACGCGATCGGCACGACGACGGCCGCCGCGCGGCTCGACGACCTGGGTTTCCGGGTCGACCGCCTCGGGGTCGAGGACGAGCCGCTCACGACGGAGCTGTACCTGCTGCGTGACGACCGCCAGGTCGACAGCGGTTTCCTGGCCCTCGACGGCAACTCGAGGGACTTCTTCCGGACGGGGGCCGCGGCCCGCGCCGTCCTCACCTCCACCGACGACGGCCTCGTCGTCGCCGTACCGGCGGGCCGGTCCGTGGAGGCACTGCACTTCGACGGCACCCGGCACGGGCACAACCTGAAGCTGGCACCGACCGCCCCGGCGACCGGGTGGGCCGACGACCGCGCCGGAGCGGCGGAGGTCGGCTCCGCCCCACCGACCGTCACTCCTGAGGAGAGGGAGGTCCTGGACGCCAGGATCGGGCCGCAGGCACTCACCGAGCACCTGGCGCGGTACACCGGGGCCACGCCGGTCTCCCCGGCCGGTGACGTCATCACCAGCAGGCACATCCACCACCGGCACAACGCGCTGGCCGTGTCGACGCTCGTCGCGGACCTCGCGCGGATCGGGTGCGGGCGCTTCGTCGTCCGTCGGCACCGCTTCGCGCACGAGGGTCGTCGACTGGAGAACGTCGAGGCCGAGTTCCCAGGGAACGGGCTGGACGGGGTCGTGCTGGTGACGGCGCACATGGACTCCACCGGCGCCCTGCACCGGGGATACGACCCCGCGACCGATCCCGCTCCGGGAGCCGACGACGACGGCAGCGGGGTCGCCGGGGTGCTCGCCACGGCGGACGCGTTCCAGGCGCTGGACGCGACCCTGAGCGTGCCCCGCCGGACCGTACGGTTCGTCCTCTTCAACGCCGAGGAGCACGGCCTCGTCGGGAGCCTGGCCTACGCCCGCGACCAGGCGCTCCTCGGGACCCCCGTCGTCGGCGTCTTCCAGCTGGACATGATCGGCTGGGACGTGCTGCCCGACCCCACCTTCGAGCTGCACGCCGGCTTCAGCGACTCCGCCACGATCGAGCGGCGGTCGCTGGCCCTCGCGCGGAGGATCGCCGCACTCGTCCCGCAGGTGTCCCCCTCGCTGCCGCCTCCGCAGCTGTACCCGCCCACCGGGGACACCGACCCGGCGGAGGCCCGCAGCGACCACTACAGCTTCCAGCTCAACGGTTACACCGCGTGCCTGGTCTCGGAGGACCTCTTCGCCGGACCCGGGCCCGGCGCGCCGCCGGCCGAGATGAACCCCCGCTACCACACGCCCGCGGACGCCTCCGTCAACGCCGGGTACGCGGCGGACATCACCCGCCTGGTGGCGGCCGCTGCCTGGTTCACCGCCACGCACTGAGCCGGGGTGTCATGGGGCACCGGGTCGAGGGCACGCTGCTGGTGTCCGGCCCCAGGCGCGGCGCCGGGCGGGGAGCAGGCCGGCGAGAGGCAGGTGGTGGGTCGTGGCGGTGCTGAGCATCGCGCTCGAGGAGGGGTTCGAGGGTGACTCCGTCGTGGTCGAGGTGGACGGCCGCAGGGTCCTCGAGCAGGAGGAGGTCCGGACCCGCGTGCAGATCGGGTTGGCCGACACGGTGGAGGTGCCGGCCGACGACGGGGTCGACGTCGACGTCGAGGTGCGTCTGACGTCGCGCCCGGCCGTCGGCCGGCTGCGGGCCCACGTCGCCGACCGGCTGTACGTCGGGGTCTCCGTCCACGGCGACGCCGTGCTGTTCCGGACCTCGCCGACGCCGTTCGGCTACGTCTGATCCCCGGTCACCCCACCGTGGTCTGCGAGTACCGGTCCCGCTTGCGTGCCAGCTCCTCGAGGACCGACGAGAGGACCCTCCGCCGGCCCACCACGCGGCGCGACAGGGTGTCGTGGGCCGCGCCCATCAGCCGACCGGCGACCTCCGGGTCGTCGGAGGTGCTCAACCGCTGCGAGGCCGTCTCGGCCTCCTGCGCGAACCGGATGTGGCCGAGCGTCACGGCCGCCTCGTCGGCGCGGTCCACCAGGGCGTGCTCCAACAGCCGCCGGGCCTGCTCCGGCCGTGCCCTCCGGACGTCGACGGCCAGGCCCGCCGGGGAGTCCGAGCGTGCGGTCGCCAGCTTGTAGTCCGCTGCCGCGGGCAGGCCGAGGGCGAGCGCCGCGTGGACGGCGACCCGCCGGTCACCCAGGCGGTCGACCACCTCGGAGAGGGTGTCGTTGGCCTGCTCGAGCACCGCGGTGCCGCCGAAGGTCAGGGACCTGGCGACGTCCTCGGTGAAGACGTCCGGGGCGAGGGCCTCCTCCTCCCGGCTGTCCGGGGCCGCCACCCGCAGGGTCAGCGGCTCGGACACGACGTCCTCCTCGCCGTGGCGGAGGGCCGCCTGCACCCGGTAGGTGCCCGGCTCGGCGATCGCCTGGCCCTCGATGCCGGCCGAGACCAGCAGCGAGGAGTAGAGCGACTCGCCCGGTGCGAGCACCACGGTCTCCGGGGAGCGGCAGTAGCGCGCGAACGGGACGTGGCGGCGGGCCGGCCCGCGCGGCGGCTGGACGACCAGCGTCATGTCGTCGACGGAGTCCAGCACGTGGGCGTCCACCAGCTGCGGGCTCCCGGAGGTGTTGGTCAGCTTGGCCTCCACGACCACCGGCTCGAGGAACTGGTAGACGGGGCGCTCCCGGTTGACCCGCAGCTGCAGCCGGAGAGCCGGCTCGAGGGACACCTGGGCCTCGCCGAACCCGTGGTGGTCGAACCACGCGGCGTCGCCCATCCGGACGAAGCGCTCGGGGGCGTGCCGCAGGAACAGCAGCTCCGGGTTGCTGAACCGGAAGGCGAAGTCCGCGAAGAACGCCGTCTGCCCACCGGCGACCCGGAACGGGTAGTTCATGAAGCTGCGGGCCTCCGGTTCGTCGGGGAGACCGGGCACCCACGGCGTCCCGAGGGACTTCTGCCACGAGTGGGCCAGGTTGAAGGCGTGGCCCATCTCGTGGCAGGCCGTCCAGAAGACCATCCGCCGGACCCAGGCCTGCGGGTTGGCGTCGCCCGCAGGCGCCTGGGAGATGAACGAGTCGTTGAAGATCGCGGTGCCCTGGCGGTGGTTCGGGCCGATGTCGTCGAACATGATGCCGCCGAGGCTGGTCCCCTGTTCGTGCAGCGAGGCGAAGAAGACCCACATGGCCCACTGGGCGCTCGACGAGAAGCGCGACCAGAACACCTGCATGGCGTCGTGCATCTCCGCGTCGCTCCAGCGGGCGTCGGACCCGGCACCGGTGAGCGGCACGGTCCCGCCGGGGGACTCCGTGGCGTCGAAGCCGGCGCGCTGGAAGACGGTCCGGATGGTGAGCTGTTCGCACGGCAGCGACCCGGGCCGGTTCGGGTGGGCGCAGGTGTTGATGCTGGTCGTCGCCGACTCCCCGGTCGCGGCGTCGAACTCGAAGTCGACCGTGTGGAAGTACCGCGACGAGTACCGGTAACGGCGGGTGCGGCGCAGGCCCCCCGGGGCCTCGAACCTCGCCGTCGCCCGCATGTCGCCCGGGTCGCCGTGGCCGCCGACGTGGACGGTCACGGTCGTGTACGGGAAGGCCGAGGTGGCGCCGTCCTTGTAGTGGATGGGGCCACGCCACCGGTGGGGACCCATCGGCGTGAGCGCGGCGATCCAGTGCACCCGGTCCAGGCCGAGGCCGGCAACTCCACTGGCCACCTGCTGGGCGTGGGGGCCGTCGACGTCGAGGCGCAGCTCCTCACGCCCGGCCTGTGAGACCAGGAGCACCGGCGCCACGCGAGCCGTCCCGTCCAGGGCCCCGTCCACCGCGCCGTCCAGGAACGGGACGCCGTCGGCCGCCTCGCGGACGTCGACGGAGACGTCCTCGGAGTCCTTCGGATGGGCCGTGTACAGGCCACTGACCTGTTTCTGCTGTGGCTCCTGCCCGCTCTGGAAACGGATCTCGGGCAGCCCCTCGACGCTGACGTCGGTCGTCGAGGCAGCATCCGGCTTGACGATCATGTCGCTCTCCTCCGAGGTGGGCGCAGTGCAGGCCGAGCCTCTCCAGGGGGGCGTCACCGATGCGTCATCGGGGCGTCACCCCGGGCGGTGCCGCGTGGTCCTCGGTCCCGACCGGACATCCGCCTCGGGACCCGCATCGCACTGTGCAGTCACTCACGAGCTGTGGTGATGCGGCAGTGACGCCGCGGTGACGACCTGTGGGAACCCTTGCTCCCCAGGGTGCTGATCGGCCTCGCCGAACCGGCCTCTCCGTCGGCAGGGAACGTCATCTGCGTGGAGCAGGGGCGCTCAGCACCGTCTTCCCGACGTGCCGGGCGCCATCGCCCCACCGACTCCCACCCACTGCACCTCGAGGAGAGCCGTCATGACGGAGACCGGGACCGCTCGCCCGCGCCGGACCTGCGCGACCATGCCGCACCACTTCCACCTCGCCGACACCGATCCGGTGTACCGAGAGAACAGACGTGCCATCGAGACCGACACGAGAGCGGCTCGGGTGGCGATGCGCACGGGCGTCATCCGCATCCCCGTGGTGGTCCACGTCGTCCACCACACGGAGACGGAGAACATCGACCAGAGCCAGATCGACAGCCAGATCGCCGCCCTCAACCGCGACTACCGCCTGCTCAACCCGGACAAGGGCCAGATCCCAGCGCCGTTCGGCGTCTTCGCCGCAGATGCACTCGTGGAGTTCGCACTGGCAGTACGGGACCCACAGGGCAACCCCACGTCGGGGATCACGCGCACGTGGACCTCGAAGGGAGCCTTCCCGTTCGACCCGTTCGATCCGCTGGCGACCGAGAAGCTGGACGCGATGATCAAGTTCGACCAGTTCGGCAAGGCCGCATGGCCCCGCGACTCCTATCTGAACGTCTGGACCTGCACCATCGGCGGTGGGCTGCTCGGGTACGCACAGTTCCCCGGCGGCCCCGCTGCGACGGACGGCGTGGTGATCAACAACGCGGCATTCGGCTCCGGTGGCACCGCCGAGGCGCCCTACGACCTGGGCCGGACCGGAGTGCACGAGGTGGGACACTGGCTGAACCTGTTGCACATCTGGGGGGACGACGGCGGCGGCTGCAGTGGCTCCGACAACGTGGACGACACCCCCAACCAAGCCGACTCCAATGGGTCCGAGGTCCGGCTGTCCGACTTCCCGCACATCACCTGCGACAACGGGCCGAACGGCGACATGTTCATGAACTACATGGACTACGTCGACGACGACACGATGCTCATGTTCACCAAGGGCCAGGTCCGGCGGATGAACGCGACCCTGGCGGGTCCCCGGGCGCCGCTCGCGAACTCGACCGGACTGACCCCCGTGGCCACCCCTCGGCTCGAGACCAGCAGCGACGCCGGCACCCGTTCGGCCGTCAGCGACGAGCGGGGCACCCGTCCGACCCTGGAGTTCGACGGGGTCTCATGGGTCCGCGTCGACTAGGATGACATCCGCTCCGAGCGGGGGGTTCACGTTGGGCGGACCGGTCGACACCCGTCTCCTGTGCCAGTCGTGGCTCCGTTCGCGGCAGGAGGACTCCGACACCGAAGAGGTCTACCGGCCGGCCGGGTTCGACTTCCCGCGGCGAGAGCGCAGTCGAGCGGGGTACCGGTTCGAGGCGGACGGCACGGTCAGGCGCGTGGGCATCGGGGCCGCGGACGTTCCCGAGGTCACGACCGGGGTGTGGCAGGTCGATGAGGAGAACCCGCATCGGGTACGCGTCGTCGTCGGCGGCTCGCCGCAGGTGCTGGAGATCACCGACCTCACCCCGGATCGTCTCGCCGTCCGACGTCCCTCGTCGATGGACTCCGGGTGAGGGCCGGACAGCTCGTGGCGCGACCGGTCACGGAAGCGTGTCGAGCTCAGCGGCGATGAATGCGACGTTCATCCGCAGGATCTCGAGCGCGAGATCGAAGGAGATGGTGTCGATGCGATCTCTCTCGGAGTGTTCGCGCTCGTTCGCCTGGTCGGCGCCTTCGATCGTGAGCACAGCCGGGAGGTCCGCCTCGATGAAGGGCAGGTGGTCGCTCCCCCAGGGGCTCAGCGACATCTCGACGACCAGCCCCGTGTAGGTGGCGGCCGCCAGCGCCAGGCCGTCGATGACGGCCTGCGAGACGGCGGCGCCCTCGAGCAGAACGCTGGTGGGTGTTCGGTTCAGACACCCGATCATGTCCATGTTCACGACGGCGCGGAGTCGAGCCCGCTCGGCGGTGTCGAGCCCGGAGACGTAGTGGCGGCTGCCGAGGAGACCCTGCTCCTCGCCTCCGAACACGATGAACCGCAGGTCCTCGGCGGCCGGGTGGTCGCGCAGCGAGCGGGCCAACTGCAACACGCCCGCGCTGCCCGAGGCGTTGTCGTCCGCTCCGGGGGCGGGCACGTCCGGCCCTCCCCCGGCGTCGTGGTTGACCGAGTCGAGATGGGCGGTGGCCACCACCAGCCCCCTGCTGCCCGATCGCCGTCCTGGGCGGTCAGCGATGACGTTCAGGCTGGCGCGTCCGTCGACGGTGATCGCCTGCGTCCACACCCCGTATCCCATGTCCTCGAGCTGACGGCCGACCCAGGCAGCCGCCTCGCGGAAGGAGCCGGACGTCGAGTGCCGGGTCGGGTAGGAGGCGAGGTGCGCCACGTCAGCCTCGTACGGAGCGCGGCTGACGCCGTCCACGAGCGCCTGGATCCAGGGGACGGGGGTACCCCGGCCTCGGCCGCTCGGCGACGAGGTGAAGACGACCTGTCGGTCGGCGAGGGATCGAACGACGAAGCGGGTTCCGCTCCCGTCGTGGAGGGCGGACTCGCGCGAGGGGTCGACGGCGACGACCAGGAACCTCCCGTGGTCCAGGAGCACGGGCACGTCGGGGTGCGCCTTCTGGAACGAGCGGCCGCACTGGATCACCAGGCGCAGATGGTCTCGTGGCACCTCCTGTGCTCGCCGTGGCGTCGTGCCGGCGTGGCGTCTCCCGCCGGTCGGGTCCGGTGGATCGACGAGGAAGACGTCGTCGCCGAACCTGGCCCAGCTGTGGGCGTCACCGCCGTCGACGTCGACGGCCCTCCATGGCGCGATCCCGGTGACGACGGGACGCGGCGAGGACGCGAAACCGTGCACGAGGGGGATCAGATCGGTGAGCGTCGTGATGTCACCCGACGCGCCTGGGGCGGTGGCGAGGTGCACGGCACGCATGCCGAGTGACCGGGCCGTCAGCACGTGGTCCTCGTTCTCGGTGACGAACAACGCGGACCCGAAGGACAGGCCGGGGCTGAACTTGTCCAGCGCCGCTCGGAACACGCGCGGGTCCGGCTTGTGCACCCCGACCTCGGTGGAGAGGGTGACTCCCACCTCCACGGGCTCGAAGAAGTCCCGGATGTGGAGTTGGTCCAGGATGGCCAGGTAGCGCCGCCGGATGGCCGGGATCTCGGCGGGGCTGCGCGGCATGTCGAAGTCGGACACCAGCCCCCTCCTCACCGGCTGGTGCTCCTCGTCCCGGATCCGGCCGATGGCCGTCAGGGTCTCGACGGCGCCGGGGAGCAACGTGTTCTCGTGCTCGAGGGTGTCTCCCAGGTCGAACAGGACCACCTTCATGGCGGATCCTCCCCATCTTCGCCGGCACCACGCCCGGAGTGCTGCGCGGGGCAGTCGGGTCGTTCAGCGGCGTACCGGCGGATCGGGCGCGAACGTGAGCTCCTCGGGCAGGTGCACCAGTCGGATCCCCTCGGCGGTCAGGTCGTAGAGGTCGTGCAGGTTGCCGAGTTCTCCGGTGGGCAGCAGGACCCGGTCGTCGCGGTCGATCGGGTCGGCACGCAGCCAGGTGTCGAAGGACGTGAGGTCACGGTGACCGGCCTTGAAGTACCTCACCAGTCGCCGGTACAGCTTCGGGAACATGATCAGTGTGGACAGATCTGCCACGCCGAGCGGATCGACACGGGTGGTGGTGGTGAGGTCCTCCCCGGGCCAGAGCCCGACACCGTCGGCGCGGGCGGTCGTGGTGAGCTGGCGCATCCGGTGGATCACGTCCAGGGGCGTGGTGGCGTACAGCTCGGCGTAGGCCAGGCCGGTGCGCACGAGTTCGGCGTTTGACGCTCGACTCGAGGAGTTCGTCGTCGACGAAGGCGCGATCGCCGTCACCGACGCCCTCGAGCCCCGGCAGGGCCGGTTCGCCGGTGTAGACCAGGCCGAGGACGCGTCCGTTGCTCTCGACTCCGATGGCCAGCAGGAAGCCGCGGAGCGGGTGGTGCTCGGCGGTTCTGACCTTGTTCGGCCGGTCCGCCCAGAACGTCACCTCACCGAAACCGATGGTCTGCAGCATGTGGTCGCGCGCTGCCTCAGCGAACTCCAGATCCTGGTGCTGGTTCTCGAAGTGGATCTCCAGGGTGTCGATGCCCTCGAACCGGGTGCTGTACGTCCCCAGGTGGCGTCGATCCGGTCCGACGGCGCCGAATCGAGGTAGGCCGCGGACCAGGTCGTCGTTGTCCGGCAGGAAGTTGACCGTGTCGCCGTCCGGTTCCGGTCCGTTGCGGGGGAGATCCGGGTAACGGATGTAGAAGTCGCCCAGGACCAGCGTGTAGCGCGGCGCTGCCATCGAAGCCCCTCCCCTGCGTCCATCGACGCCGTTCCCGAGATCCATGGCCTCGTCGACGATCCCGACCCCTCTCGTGGTGGCGCGTTGGAGGTCCCGCGGCTCCTGGAACCGGTGCGCATGGACGAGGGCAGGCGTCCGCATCGCTGACGTGCACGAGCCGGCGGCAGGCGGGTCACCCGGCGGCGCGGTGCGACTGCACCCACGCTGCGAGGCCGGGGTTGCGGGGACGGTACGGCGGATCGGCGTCATCCCAGCGGCGCAGGACGCTGCGGTCGAGCGTCTCCTCGACCGTCTTGCCGACCGGTCGCAGGAGCGGCTCGTTCAGCGGCCACAGGCGGGCGAGGCGGCCGAGGGCCGTCTTCTGGAAGTCGTGGATCGGCCCGTTCCACTCGGTTCCCCTGAGCGGGGCGTCCGGCGGATCGACGACGAGCCCTGCCGCGACCGCCCGCTCGACGATCCACTCGCGGGCCAGCAGCGACAGCGGGTTCTCGGTGGCGGGCGTGAAACTCCCGCCGCCACCGATGTTGCCGTGTGCCCCGACGAACCAGCGCTGCTCGACCTCGGTCCGGTGGCCCGGGACGGGTTTCGGCACATCGGTCCACAGCGTCGGCTCGAACTGCCTGCGGTGCTCGTCGACGGCGACGGCGTGACAGGCGACGTCGACCAGCCCGCTGAGGTTCGTGTCGTGGAACTGGTACTTGCGGCGGGTGAGGAAACGTCCCAGGCCGGCGGGGATCCCGAGGCTGCCGACCGTGTCGAAGACCCCGATGAAGCGGATGCGCACGAGCCGTGAGCGCTGCAGGACGAGTCGATCCTCGGCCGTGCGCGCCGGCTGCTCACCGGTCTGCATCTCCCGCAGACCGGGCGTCTTCCTGTTGCGATAGCGCTCGAAGACCCTCTCGGCGGACAGGTCATCGGGGTCCAGCAGCCCGCACTTGGCGATCATCCCCGCCAGGCTCCGCGCGGTGAACGCCCCGCGGCTGTAGCCGATCAGGAAGATGCGGTCGTCGTCGGAGCGGTGGTGCCGCGCGACGTGGCCGTAGGCCCGGCGGATGACCTTCTCCAGGCCTTGGCCGAACAGGCCACCCCGGATCCGGTCCAAGCGGCCGGTGCCGACCCCCTCGAGGTAACAGCGCTCCTGCGCCAGGCCGGCCGCGTCGGGGGGCACCCGCCCGTGGATCTGCCCGACGTTGGTGTTGGTGTTGGTGTCGCTCCACGTGCCGTCGAGCAGCACGGGGATGTTGATGCCGCGGCGTCCTCCCCGGCTCGCCGTCCCTCGTGCGTCCGCGTTCGTCACGGTCATCCCCCTCGGACCGGGGTCGTCACCCGACATGGCCGTCGGCGTCCACCCGATCGTCGCGGTGCGGCGTCACGTCGGCGTCACCGCGCCGTGAAGGGTCTGCCAGCGACCACCCCGCATGCCCACGGTGACGACCCGCGTCGGCGATCGGTCTGGTGCCACGACGCCCTGGAGCGCCACCGGCCGGCCGGACGCCGGATCCAGGCCTGTCCCGAGCCGGACGTCACCACCACGGGGGCCGCTGTCCGGCGCCGCCTCGGTCACGGTCACGGTCGCCGGGCTCGACGCAGTTGGGCGGCGAACGCCCCCGGATCGGCCCTCGTCACCCGGTGTACGGCCGAGACGATCCGAGCCACGTCCAGCCGCTCGACCTCCCCTCCGGTCTCGATCGGGAGCGTGCCCAGCACCTCGCTGCCGTAGCCGAACTCGATGCGGCCGATCAACGGCACGTCGGTCGGGAAGTAGGCACGCAGCGACGTCCCGTCGTCCGACACCTCCGTCATCAGCGCCCCCGTGGACGACTGCCCGTCGCTCAGCCGGACGAAGGGCACCACATCCCGCTGGGGGAACTGCGGCCCGAGGACGTCGAGGCGCAGCAGCAGGTGCGGCCGGGCCGCGACCTCGCGCACGGTCTCCCGGGCGCGCCACCTGACACCACCGTCCGGCACGGGGACCACCGACATGATCCGTCGCCCCTTCCGTCGATCGCCGTCTAGTCACTGAACTCGACGTTGTCGAGCGCGATGTCGCCCGTCGGCACTTCGGTGAAGGAGAACGTCACCGCCACGACGTCGCTGAGGTCGACCGGTTCGTCGCCGTCGGAGGCACTCGTGTACGCGGCGAGGGGGATGCGGACGGTCGTCATCGCCGACTTGACGTTCCCGGGTTCGTTCGCGGCCGCCTCCACCGGGATCGAGCCGAATGCGCTCACTCGTACCGAGCGCTCGTGGCCGCTGCCGTCCTCCAGCACGACACGCAGGTCCTGCGGACGCGTCGCCGGGTTCGACGGGCTCTTCGCCACCCTGGCGACGCTGAAGCTGAGCACCGCGAACGTCCGCACGTCCCGCGCCGCGGACGGAACCGACATCGACAGCGCGTCGGAGGTGCTGTTCCAGGCGAGACGCAGCCCGCCGGTGTCGTGCGGTGAGCGGTCGTCGTGCGGGTACAGCTGGGCCTCGACCGGGTCGGCCGGCAGGCCCACCTGGGTCACGGCGCCACCCAGCGTCCCGGTCTTCCAGCTGGACGGGGTGTGCGCACCCTCGAAGTCGTCGAGCGTCCGGCGCCGGGTGGAGCGGTACTGGTGGTGGATCCTGGCGCCGGTCGACGCGACGCTGCCCGGGACCGAGTCACCGCGCAGCACGCCCGTCCACTCCGGCTCCTGACGCAGCGTCGCCCGGAAGAAGGCGTTCGCGTCTGCGAGCAGGATCGTGCGCTGGGCCGAGGCGGGGAGCAGTGGAGGCGGCGAGGCCTCGTTCGTGGTCACGAAGCCGTTGTGGGTCGCGTTCTCGACGAAGCTCATCGACTTGTCCCGGCCGTCGGCCCGGTCGTACAGCGAGAAGCCCGACTGGCGCACGTCGTAGCCCGCGTAGGGCGGCCATCCGGAGACGTCCGCGTCCTTGGCCCCGTACAGCACGTGCAGCGGCACGGCTCTCAGTCCGACGAGCGTCTCGCGCCCGTACTGATCGGTCGGCGCGAGGGCGAGGACTCCCTTGAGTCCGATGGCCAGCCCGAGGGACCGGTTGAGGCGGGCGATCTTGAACACCGCCTCCCCTCCCCGGCTGTGCCCGAGGACCCCCACGGAGTTCTGCAGCACGGCTCCGAACAGCACTCGGAGCAGGCCGAGGTGGTCGAAGAAGGCGTTCGCACGGGCCAGGCCGTGCACCCCGTTGGGCATGTGTATGGAGGCGCTCACGAACCCGTTGGCGGCCAGGTGCTCCAGGAGGAACGCATAGCTGGTGAACTGGTGGCCGTTGCCGTGCACCACCACGACGACCGGGTAGTCGGGCCGCGCCGTGCTGACCTGGGCGGGCGTGGTCGCCCCCGGGGCATCGGCCGGGAACCGGACGATCGCCTGGCGGCGGAAGGTGCGGCTGACCGGGGTGAACGCCCCCGGCTCGAAGTACGCGGTGTTCTCGTCCTCGACGGTCAGCGAGGTGCTGAGGCCCTTCGCGAGGAGCAGTGACGCGTCGATGGTGAACGCCCCGACGTGCCGGAACTCCCTCAACGTGCCCGGATCGGGCAGGACGCGCGAGCCGGACGCGACGCCTGCTCCGATGACCTCTGACACGGCTGTCCCGGTCACCTGCGCGGACGGAGCCACGGCCTGCCGGACAGGCTGGTCGACGAGGGTCTGGTCGCGCACCAGGAGGCCCGGGGCGAACCGGCCGACGACGAGGTCGTGCCGGCTCAGGGCAGGCAGCTCGTCAGCCTCGAAGCCGTACCGCACGGGGCGGACGACCAGGTCGAAGGAGCCAGGAACCAGCCGGTCCGCCTCGATCAGTCGGACGGGTTCCTCCGGCCCCGCGACGACCGTCTCGACCACCAGCGGTCGGCCGTCGATGTCCGTCACCGGCTCGATGGCATCACCGACGACCCACTCCGACTGCGACGGCACGACGGACACCCTGATGACCGTTCTCTCCCGGACGCCGTCGAGGCGGAGGAACAGGAGGTCAGCCGTACCCGTGACCACGTCCGACGGCCGGCCGGCCGCATCGCAGACGAAGCCGGACGGCGTGCCGCCGGTGTCCACGATCGGCAGCGTCGCGCTCGCGACGGTCCGGCCGGCCGCGTCCACCGTGACGGACAGGGCACGGCCGGCCCACCGCCGGGCTGCCTCCGCCGGGGTCGGCCCACCGTCTGCGCCGGCGAGGCCGAACCGCGGCGCGACCACCGTGGGCGGCAGCGCGCCGAGCTGGTCGGCCACCAGCCGGTGAGTGGCGTACGGCTCGCCGTCAACGGTGAGCGCGACCGTGTGCACACTGCCGGGCCGCAGGCGGGCGGCCGACAGCAGCAGGGTCTGCCCCACCGCGAGCCGGTCTCCCGCGCCGCCGTCCGTGATGAGGACGAGTTCCCCGCGCGTCAGGACGGATGCGAGGTCGGCGCCGGGGACGGCGATCTGCAGGTCGTCCGAGGCGAGCTCGGACAGCGGGACGGGGGCAGTGCGGTGGACGGGCGGGCCGTCTCGGTCCAGGCTGACGACGAAGCTGAGGGAGGGGTCGTGCGCAGGGGACACGCCGGCCAGCGGGGCCTCCAGTCGGAAGGCTCCGTCGCCGTCAGAGACCGTCCCTGGCAGCGGAGACGACGATCGCGTGATGGCCGTGACGGCCATGCCGGCCAGTGGTGCGCCGCTGTCGGCGTCGACCACCCGGCCGTCGAGGACCAGATGCGCCACCATGTCGCCTCCGACGGATCGAGACCAGGCGATGGCATCGCCAGGAGATGTCACCGATCAGGGATCTGTCCGGGAACGCAACCGGCCCCGCTCGCTCAGGAGCAGAGCGGGGCCGGGTCACGCAGGTGCCGGTGTCGTCGTGGATCAGGGCAGGATCACAGCCAGGTGGAACGACCGGTCCTCGACTTTCCCGGTGCTGTCGTGCGTCAGCACGAAGACGCCGTTGCTGGTGCCCACGCGGAGGTTGACGATGACCTCGCCGGGCGGGGAGGCGCCTGCGTCGGCAGACAGCCCGATGGTGCAGAGGAAGGCACCCCGGCGGATGTTGCGGTTGAAGATGACCTCGTACGCACCGTCGGCGAGCTTGGTCGCCGACACCGCTCCGGAGCCCCTGGCCAGGGTTCCGTTGCCGTCCACGACGGCGAAGACGACTCCCGCGGCCAGGGCAGCGGACTCGTCGATGGCCTGGCGGGCCTCGGCTTGGGCCTCATCACTCAGTGGCGGCTGCTCGTACGGCTGCTCGGTCATTCGTTGCTCCCCTCTTCCCGGTTGAGCGGCACCGCTGCCTCACTTCCTGGGTCCGCTCGGTCGAGCGCGAGCATGCTCAAGCCCCGTCACGCACCCGTCACTGATGCGTCACGGCAGCATCTGGCCGGACCAGCGTGGTCAGCCGGAGCGCCCGGCGGGTCGCCCAGTTGCCGCCGCCCGGTCCTCCGGCACGGCCGCGGCCCACACGACCGGGTCCCGGACTGCACCCGGGTTCGGCGTCAGCTACTGGGTGCCGTGGGTGCAGCCGCCGCCCCGCGGGCTGTGGAGCGGTCGCGGCGCCGCGGTGATGACGACCGTCGCTGCCCGGCTGGGCGACCGTCCGGCCCCGGGGACGTCGCTCGAGGAGCTCGTGCTCCGCTACCTGGCGGCGTTCGGGCCGGCCACCGTGCGCGACGTGCAGGCGTGGTGCGGGCTCACCCGGCTGCGTGAGGTGGTGGACCGGCTGGGTCCACGCCTGCGCCGGTTCCGCACGAGGAGGGAGCGGAGCTGGTGGACCTGCCCGACGCGCCGCGACCCCATCTCGACACCCCGGCGGCGGTCCGCTTCCTGCCCGAGTACGACAACGCGACCCTGTCCTACGCCGACCGGAGCCGGGTGGTCCCCCCGAGCGACCACGTGCCGCTGCAGGGTGGTCCCGGCGGATGGGTCGGCTCGGAGCTCGTCGACGGGCGGGTGCAGGCCATGTGGGCGGCCCGGCCGGGGAAGGCGGCCACCGTGCTCACCGTGCGCCCGTCCCTCCCGCTACCGGCCGCCGCGCGTGCCGACGTCGAGGCCGAGGGAGGCCGCCTCCTGCGGTGGCTGGCTCCCGGGCGCGACCACGACGTGCGGTGGGACGACCGCTGACTCCCGCCCGGCGCCGGCTCACGGCTCAGCGCTGCGCCGTCTCCCGCCGCCGGGCCGGACCGACACGACCGTGGACGCTCCCGGCCGGCGGCGGGTCGACGAGGCTCTGCATCCCGACCAGGACCAGCGAGTACACGAGGAAGGGCCGGGGCCCGACCAGGACCAGCGCCCGGCCCCGGCTGCGGGGAGGGACTGCGCCCGGGCCAGGACGCGGATGCCCTCCACGTCGCAGAAGGTGATGCCCGCGGCGTCCACGGTCCAGGTGTGGTGACCGCTGAGGGTCAGGGCCTCGAGGACGTCCAGCAGGTGGTGGGCGGTGGCCCGCTCAAGCTCGCCGGCGACCGTCACCCGACCGGCTCGCAGGTCGGTCGAGATCGCCAGCGGGCGCCCGAGGTCCTGGGCGGTGGGCACTGCGAGGATCGGTGCGGTCATGGCATCCCCCGGCGGGACGCCGGGCCGGTGGGCCGACGGCGTCCCGTGGACGTGCGCGTCAGGCCGGACTCTCGACCGGTCGCCAGATTATCAGCGCCTCGCGCTACATGCTGACCGGTCAGGAGGTCGTGTGCAATCGGATGCGCCGCGAGACGGTCGTCCCGTCACCGCCGTCCCTCGCTCCTCGCCTTGATCCCCTCGGCCTCGGCGGCCAGGTAGCGATCGGTGAGGCGGCGGTAGAACCGTCCCACCACCGCGCCCACGGGCCCGGCCTGCTCGACCGACAGCGTCACGCGGGTGCCGCCGGCACCGAGGTCCTCCACCACGTGCCGCGCGGTGGTGCGGACGCCCGGGCCGGTGGCCACCCAGGTGAACGAGCGCCCCGGCTCGAGCTCGGTCACCACGTACTCGGTCGGGGGGATCCGGGGCTGCTCCACCCGGGCCCGGGACCCGACCGCGAGCGGGCCGTCGTCCAGGCGCCGCACCGCGGTCACCGTCGACGCCCACTCCGGCCACCGCTCGACGTCGAGCAGCACCTCCCAGACCCGACCGGCCGGGGTCTCGACGTCGATCGTCTCGCGCTGCTCCACCGGACCATCCTGCTCTCGCGAGATCGTCGGTGGGCACCCCGCGCTCGCCTCGCTGGAGAGCGCGGGAGGACGGGATGCCGGTCGCGGGGCTCCCGTCGTCTCACCGGGACGGAGCCGGACTCGTCCGACCAGCGGTCCGGTCGCAGACGCGAACGGCTCGCACGTCCGGCGTCCAGCACCCACCGGGCGGGTGCCAGGTCAGTCCGACCAGACCGGCGGCCGCCTGGCGAGGAAGGCGGCCAGCCCCTCACGGAAGTCCGCCGTCGCGCCGAGCGCCACCGCCTCCTCGCGCTCGATGGCCAGGCCCTCGTCGAAGGGCAGGTCGACACCCTCGGTGATGCAGCGCCGGATCGCCGCCAGCGCCCGCGCCGGCTTCCGGGCCAGCCCCTCGGCGTAGCCCTGCACCTCCTCACGCAGCCGCTCAGCAGGCACCACGACGTCCACGAGGCCGATGCGGTGGGCTTCCTCGGCACCGAGCAGGGCGCCGTCGTAGAGGAAACGCAGCGCCTGAGGCCGGCCCAGCAGGCGGGCCAGCGCCTGTGTGGCGCCGACCGGCGGGATGAACCCGATGCCGATCTCCGGCTGCCCGAGCCGGGCGGTGCTCGCCGCGAAGCGGACATCGCAGTGCAACACCATCTCCAGGCCGCCGCCGACCGCGGTGCCGTGCACGGCCGCCAGCAGCGGTTTCGGCGACGCACGCATCCTGCGCACAAGGTCGTGGCACACGTCCACCCAGCGGCGCATGCCTCCGTCGTCCATCTCCGCGAAGACCCGCAGGTCCGCGCCCACGCTGAAGTGGGCGTCCAGCGCGCTGGCGATCACCACCACCCGCACGGCGGGGTCGGTGAGGTGCCGCTCCAGGGCCTCCGGGACCTCCCGGAGCATCTCCCAGTGGAAGGCGTTGACCGGCGGGCGGTCGTACTCGATCCAGCCCACCCGGTCGTGCACGCTGACCCGCAGGAAGTCGGCCATCCGCCCTCCCCTTCACACCGTCGACCGACCCTAGAGGATGCCGAGCGGGCAGCCGCAGGTCCCGAGGGCCCCGACGACTTCGTGTACCTGTACCTGGGCGAGGGACTCGGCTGTGCCGTCGTCGCCGACGGCGAGGTCCGGCGCGGGTGGGGCGGTCTCGCCGGGGAGATCGCCCACGTGCTAACCCGCGGACCGGGCGGGCGCGCCGTCGCCTTCACCGACGTCTTCGCCGACCTGCGGCTGCGGCACCAGGACTCCACGGCGGTGGACGTGGACCGCCTGCTCTCCGCCGTGGACACCGACGGCGACAGTGCGGACGGGACTCTGGCCGCCCCGGTCGAGGCGGTCTGCGGCGTGGTCTCGGCCCTCGTCGCGGTGACCGATCCCCAACTGGTCGTCGTCGGCGGCGCCTGGGGTATCCACCCGGCCGTGCTGCAGGCTGTCTCCGACCGCGCGGCTGGACTCCCCCGGCGCGTCCCCCTCCGGGCCGCCCAGGTCACGACCCGACGAGGGAGCGGTCCCCGCGGCGGGCGGCTCCCCTGATCTGCAGGTGCACCTGTTGCGTGCCCTGCAGGCTCACCGTGGCACCGGTCGGTGGGCGATGCCGGCCGTCGACGAGGGCCTGGATCCAGCGGTGGCCGGTGACCGCGTACGTGACGTCGGCGGTGGCGCCGTCCTGGGCGGTGTGGCTGCCGCTGCCCGCCCGGACCCAGGGCTGGATCGGCAGCAACCCATCGCCGGTGCGGCACCTGCTGGTCAGGCTGGGACCGCGACGTCGATCGTTGTCACCGACTCGGTCACCGGCCGCGCGGGTCCGGCGGACCCGGGGCGGCGACTGGTGGCGCGGCCGGGGTCGGGCGTGGGCGTCCGACCTCGACGTACCGCCGGCGCTGCTGCTGATCTGCGGCAGCGTCGCGGCACGGGTGGGCGGCCATTCACCGGCAGACCTGGACTCGCCGGCGCTCGCAGGCGGCGGTGACAGCACTCGCCGGAAGTGCCGCCACCGCCGCCGTGAGTCGCTCCGCATACGGGACGGTCCGTGGTCGAACTGGTCGAGGTGACCGCTCGTCGCCGAGCACGCCTCATCGGTCTGGCCGGTCTCCTCGACGCCGGGTGAGCTGGTCGGCTACCCCGGCTTCGCTCCGCCCGGCCAGGCCGCAGCCGGGCCGGCGCTCAGCCCGATGATCACCGTGGCGAGGGCACCGATGACCGGTGTCCCTTCGGCTCGTCAGTCGTGGCCCTTCCAGTTGTCGTGGGCGTAGCGACCGCCACCCTCACCGTCGCCGCGACCGCGGTTGCCGTCGAACCACGTGCACAGGTCTATGACCTTGCGCGCGTCGCTGGTATCGATCGTCTCGGTGAGCAGCTCGCCCGTCTCCAGGTCGACTGAGAAGTGGAACGTGACCGAGCCCTTCGTCAGGTATGACAGACGCGGCAGCCCAGCGGCGTCGAACGCGGCTTCATCGATGGGGCCGAAGCCGGCGAGCAGGATCGAGTTCGCCTCCAGGTAGTTCTCGACGGTGCCGTCCGGCTGGAACAGCTCATAGCCCTCACCCGAGATGTCGAGCTCCTCGATCGTCTGGCCGGTGTCCTCGCGTGTGACGTCGACGGTCTGTTCGCCGCGGATCTCGAGCAGGACGCTGCCGTCCTCGTTCACCGTCTCACGGGCCTCGACCTCGGCGACGTCACCGGTCGTGAACGTCACCGTGGTGCCGCACGCCGGACCCGAGAACGCGCCATAGTAATCCGGTCGCAACTGCTCGATCGGGACCCAGCCGGCGTCGTTGTCCGGCGCCGGTTCACCGGAGTGGGCTCCCGCTGGCGACGCGATCAGCGCCAACGTTCCGCTGGCGACCAGGACAACGCCGGCACGTGCTGAACGGTTCATGGGGGGCTCCTCACTGAGCGGTGTCAACCTGCAGTTGATCTCTCGACCGTCGTAGGGCCCTGATGAGCCTCCCCCTGACCCCGCGCAGACTGTGATCGGGGTCACAGCGCCTGTCCAGTGGCCTCGTAGCGAAGCGGAACGTCATCGTCGCCATCGACCCGCCGGTCGTCACACCAGGCATGTGGCCGTTCACGGTGACAACGGTCCAGGTGGACCTGGATCGTTGTCACTCGACCGCCGATCAGCCGACGTGAGGGCGCTGACCAGGCTCGCGCTGGCGGACGCAGACGAGGGTGACGGCCACGCGGGCCAGCGCCGTGATCGCCTTGGAGGTGCCCTCGAAGCGGAGGGCGAGGCATGGGCAGGACGACGGCCAGCTCAGGGTGTTCGACGACCCAGCGGCGGAGCCGAGGCGGACGCCGGAGTCGTGGCCGATGCGGGCGGTCCTTCGCGGTGATCCCGCGGCGGCGCAGGTAGCGACGCACCCGTGGGTCGTCGTAGCCCTTGTGGGCGTGCAGCTTCAGCGGCTGGCGGCACGGATGCCGCGGGCCGCCGAGCGGGGCGCGTCCGCGCAGGCGGCTACACCGTCCGCGTGACGGCCTCCATCCGGTACTGGACGCAGGCCCGGTCCGGCATCTCCACCGCCTCGGACACAGCAACGGACGCTCACCCAGGGTGACGGCCACCGCTGGGACTGCTCGGCGCGCTGCACGTCGCCGGTGGAGCGGTGCTGCTGTCCTGGGGTGCGCCGCTGTGGGTGCCGGTCGTCGTCGCGGTCGTGGTCGTCGGCGGCCAGTGCGCGGTGGCCCCCTACCTCGTCCGGTCGCTCATCCCGGCCTACGAGATCCCCGCGCCGGCGACGGGTACGACACCAGCCGGTATCCGCGCACCCAGGTGCTGGCCGGGATCGTCGAGCGTCGGTGCCGGGAGGCCGGCGTGCGACCGGTGCGGCTCGGGGTCGTCGACGACGGGACACCGAACGCCTTCACCTTCGGGCACACCCGCGGCAACGCCACCATCTACGTCACCGCCACGCGGGTTCCGCCGCACCGAGGTCACCGTCGACGCCCACTCCGGCCACCGCTCGACGTCGAGCAGCACCTCCCAGACCCGTTGGACCGAGGTCTCGACGTCGATCGTCTCGCGCTGCTCCTCCGCGCCATCCTCCTGCCTCACGTCGGGGTGGGATGTCGACCGGAGGCCTCCAGGGTCTGATCGATGTCCTGCGCCCGGTATCCGGGTCTGGTGCGAGTGCACGACTGCTCCAGTCGACCCGGGTCGACGACATCACGAACTGAGGCCCTCTGGCCGGCGTCCGGACGAGCGCTGGTGCGGTGTCAGTCGCGGCCGGGGCCGGTCGCCGCGGCGGTCACGGCGTCCGGACCGGTCCCACTGCGGCCGTGGAGACGTCCTCGGGGAGCAGGTAGGCCGACTCGTCCGGGGGGTCGCGGCCCCGGGTGTGTGTCGTCCGCTGCGCGTCGGCCGGCCCACCAGCCGTATCCGCCGGTGACGACCAGGGTGACGAGGAAGGCCGCGTAGCCCCACGCCCACGGGTCACCGGCGCTCACCTCGGCCCGGTAGCGGAGCAGCACGAGCAGCTCCAGCACCCCGAAGACGGTGTAGGCGACCGCGGGGATGACCAGTCGGGTCAGATCCCGCTCCCGGATGCTCAGCGCGGCAGCGACTCCGAAGGCGATCAGCCAGGAACCGACCACCTGGCCGCTCAGCGTCCCCAGCTCCCACGGCCAGAAACCGGTCATGTCGTCGAGCGTGTGGTGGACAGTCGCACCACCGAGGTACAGGACCACACCGGCCGCGGCCATGGCGGCGCCCTGGACGGCGAGCAGCGCCATCAGCCAGGCCGGCATCGGCCGGCCGGCCGGCTCGGCCCGGACCCGGCGGGCCTCGTGCCGGAGGTAGACGGCGAGGCAGCCGGCGGGGACCACGAGGTAGACGACGAGCCAGAACCACGCGGCGAACTGCGCGGACGGTCCCCCGGCCACCAGCCGCAGACCGTGGTTGTGGATGAGCGTCGCGACGAGGGTGAGGACGGTGTACACGGCCACCGTGAGGACGGTGATCCGGGCCCGGCTCCACCGCCGCTCCCGCAAGGAGAGCAGGGAGAGGACGAAGCCCGCGGCGAAGGCGGCGCCGAGGAAGGCCGCCGTCAGCTCGTTGTGGATGCGCCAGGCGAAGTCGTGGTGGGCCGAGGCCCCGACCAGCAGTCGCAGGACGGCCAGCGCCGTCAGGCAGCTGAACGCGGCCAGCAGCAACCGGCCGCCGACCCCGACCTCGTCCGTCCGAGCCCGCCCCTCGGATGGCTCTCCCGAGGCCTGCACATCGGGTTCGCGTGGATCCATCGGTGCGCCACCCTCGTCGACCTGCTCCCCCGCACGGACCCGGCGACGGGCCGGCTGCTCGGTCCGAGGCCTGTGCGCAGGATCGTCCTCGGCCGAGAGCCAGACAAGGGGTAGGACCGGTCGACCGCGCAGGCCGGCGACGACCGACGCAGAGCGAGGGTCCTCGATCACCCGGTGCGACCGGCCTCCCGCCCCCCGGACCTGCGCGACCTGTCCACCCAGGTCCGCTGGTCGGGTGCGCTGATCGAGGAGAGGCACGGAGCCCCTCCTCGAGATGACGCGGCTACCGCTTGGACATGCGTCCGGTCTCCGCGGCGGGAGCGCCGGTGGGCGGCCCGGAGTCCGCCGAGGCGTCGCGCGCCCTCGGCACCGACGTCGTCGTCGCACGACCGCTCGGGGTGAACCGCTGGACGAAGTCCAGCGCCGTCTGGGCGACCTCGCGCCAGCCGTGGTCGATCGTGAGGGCGTGGCCCCGGTTCGGCATCCTCACGATCTCCGTCACGGCAGGATTGCGCCGCTGCCGCTTGTAGGCGGCGTTCGCGATCGCCCACGGCACCGTGTGGTCCTTCTCGCCCTCGATGATCAGCAGCGGACCGCGGTCGGGGTTCTTCGTGTCGACCCTCGCCTCCGTCCGGGGATTGAGGTTCGCGTTGCCCATCTGCACGAGCGAGAGCCCGGAGCCGGCGACGTGGTACCTCTCGTAGAGCTCCCTCGCCTCCTCCTCGTCGAGCGCGTTCGCCCAGCTGTACCTGAACTGGTCGAAGGTGAGCGTGAGCGCTCGGCCGCGGGTGCGCGGGTCGACCAGGAACGGGCCCGCCGACCGGAGCGTGGCAACCGGCAGCGGCAGGACGCCGCGGAAGACCCCGGGGTCGATCGCCACCGTGGCCGCCGAGAGGCCTCGGCCCGCGAGCATCTGCGCCAGCAGACCCCCGGTCGAGTGCCCGATGAGGGCCGGCTTCCTGTCCAGGGCCTCGATGACCTCGGTGGTGTGATCGGCGATCTGCCTCAAGGACTTCCGGGCGAGGACCTCCGGCTCCGCCCGGGCGGCTTCGATCGTGTCCGGATCGTCCGGCCAGTCCGGTGTGAGCGGTGCGTAGCCGGCCTGCCGGAAGAGGTCCGCCCAGTTGGCCCAGCTGCTCGGCAGCAGCCAGAGGCCGTGGATGAAGACGACCGGGGTGCCGCCGGAGGCGTTGGCGGCCTCGATCTCCCGGATCTCCCGCTCGGACGTCGATGCCATGACGAGTCTCCTCCGGTCGGAGTGGATGGGTCAGGGAGTGCTGGGACCTGACGAGGGCCTGGGCAGGCGGCCTCCTGCGCCTCGGAACCGTCCTGCCGCGGGTGGCTGCTGGTCGGCTCGACCTCGCACGGCTGCCACCGGGTCCTCGCGCGGATCGTCCCGGCACGTCCTGGCCCGCACCAGTGCTCTTCGTCCCTCGGGCCATCCGCCTCGTCGACGACGACCGGTCCCACGGCGGTGTGGTGTGCACCGGTGTGATCGCGGAACCGGCCCGTGACGTCACCAGCGCTCGGCGAGCAGGTCACGCACCGGCCGGTCGGCCTCCGCGTGGATGAGGGCCGCGCTCTCGGCCGCCCCCAGCCGCTCGGCGAGCACGGCGCGGGTGCGCACCCAGCCGGTGCGGTCGGGCGGGAAGACGTCCGCGCCGATCGACCGGCGGATCCCCTCCGCCGCGCCGGTGAGACGGGCGGCGCGCTCCGGCTCGCCCGCCGCCACCGCCTCAGCAGCCATGCCGTCGAGGGCCCGCGCGGTGGTCTCCCGGCTGTCCATGGACCGGCTGCGCTCGAGCGCCTCGGACAGCACCCGATGAGCCGTGTCGAGGTCACCGCGGGCGGTGTGCGCCAGCCCCAGGTTCACCAGCGCGTTGCCCAGGAAGACGTCTGTCCCGGCCGTCCGGGCGAGCGCGGCGCTCTCCTCGAGCAGCGGGACGGCGTCGTCCGGGAGGTCGCGGAGGAGCTTCGCCCCGCCGAGGGAGAGCAGGGCGAAGGCGAGGCCCCACCGGTCACCGAGCTCCCGGAGGGCGGCCACGGCTGCCTCGAGGAGACCCTCACCTGCCGCGGTGTCGCTGCGGGCCACGAGGAGTCCGAGCGGGATCCTCGCCAGCGCGGCCGACCGGTCGTCACCCAGCTCGCCGGAGAGCTCGACTGCGGTCCGCAACGCCGGGAGAGCGCGGCCCTCCTCACCCAGCTCGAAGCTGAGCATCCCGAGGACGAACGACGCGTCGGCACGCACCGCCGGCGTGAGGTGTGGCTGGTGCGCCAGCAACTCCTCCATCCAGTCGATGCCCGGCCGGAGCAGGCCGTGTACCCACCAGAACTGCCACAGCGCCCGGCCGAGCCCCGCTGCCTCGTCGAGGGCGCCACCGTCGAGGAACGTGCGCATCGCGGCACCGAGGTTCCCGGACTCCGTGACGTACCGGTCGACCGTGGACCGGTCGAGGGCGCCGTGCTCCGCCGTGTGCACACCGGCCGCGAACCGGAGGAAGAACCGCGCGTGGTCTCCGCGGACCTGATCGGCCGCCCCGCTGGCCTCCAACCGCTCGAGCGCGAGTTCCCGGACGGAGTCCAGCATGGCGAAGCGCGGCTCGCCCGAGGCGCCGGGAGCCACCTGGACCAGGCTCTTGTCCACGAGCGAGGCCACCGAGGAGAGGACGTCGGACACCTGCTCGTCGCCGCACACGGCCTCCGCCCCATCCAGGGAGAAGCCCCCGACGAACACGGCGAGCCGGGCGACGACCACCTCGTCGTCGTCGTCGAGGAGGTCGAAGCTCCACTCGACCGTCCGGCGGAGGGTCCGCTGCCGCTCGGGCAGGTCCCGGGACCCACCGGTGAGGACGCCGAGCCGCGAGCCGAGCCGGCCCAGCAGCTCGACCGGCTGGAGCAGCCGGACCCGCGCAGCGGCCAGTTCGATGGCCAGCGGCAGCCCGTCCAGCCGCCGGCAGATCTCGGCGATCGCCCGCAGCTGGTGGTCGTCCAGGTCGACGTCGGCCCGCGCGGAGCGCGCCCGGTCGACGAACAGCCGCACCGCCTCCGACCGGGCGAGGACGTCGATCGGCTCCTCCGCTCCCACGGTCCCCAGTGACGGGACGACGACCACGTGCTCGCCGGTGAGGTGGAGCACCTCCCGGCTGGTGGCGAGCACCGTGAGGCCCGGCGCCGCACCCAGCAGCTGCGTGATCAGCGGCGCCCCGCCGACGACCTGTTCCATGTTGTCCAGCACGAGCAGCATCCGCCGGGGGGCGAGGAACGCCGCGAGTGCCTGCTCCGGGAACCGCCCTCCGCCGTCGGGCAGGCCGAGGGCGGTCGCGACGGCATCGGCCAGCAGCTCGGGAGCCCGGACACCGTCCAGCGGCACGGCGACCACGCCGTCGGGGAACGAGCCGCGCACCTCGGCGGCGACCTGCACCGCCAGCCTGGTCTTGCCGATCCCGCCCGGTCCGACGAGGGTCACCAGACGGGTGGCGGCGTCGGACAGCACGCCGCGGAGCTGGGTGCGTTCCTGCTCGCGGCCGATGAACGAGCTGACGGGTGCAGGCAACCGCCACTGCCCGATCGGCTCGCCGGCGGGCGAGGGCTCCGGCAGCTCGAACCGCTCGCTGAGCAGGAGGGCGAGGTCGTCGGCCACGAGGACGGCGAGTTCCTCGGCCGTGCCGAAGCTGCGGTAGGAGAGCCCGTCGGAGCCGATCCGGTCGATCAGCTCCACCAGACGGGGATCCCGGTCGGGAGCCGGCGTCTTGAGGTAGACCAGCTTGGGCTTGCCCGCGGCGGCCAGGTACTCGTCCTCCAGGCCGGACACGGACCGGCCCGGAGCCACCCAGCCGTACGACTGCCAGTAGACGCCGACGAAGACGTCGCTCTGCTGCAGGTAGGCGAGGTACAGCTCTCGGGGCGGGTGCGGCCGGGCGCCGAGCTCGAAGAGCACCGGCGTGAGGCGCAACCGCTCGACCGCGCCGCGCACCGCGACGCGTTCGTCGGCCAGCTCCCGCATGGTCGAGCTGACGAACACCCGGAGTCTCTGGTCCGGCGTCCGGATCGGCACGACTGCCCCCTCGCACCCCAGGTCGGGCGACCGGTGGGCCGATCCCCGGGTCGATCGACCCGCTCACGAGGACGGCACCACCGGCACGCACCGGGACGACCACGCTCCTGTTCGGTGGCGGACGTGGCGTGCGCGCATGATCCCGCCCCGCTGCGGCTGCGTCACCGGCCGCCGACCCGGTGTCGGGCGACGGCGCGACCACCGGGCCGGGCGGTTGGGGGGTGAGGATGGCGCGGTGGCTGACACGGCGGCCACCCGGGCGGACCGGCAGGTGGCCCGGGTGCGCGACGACCCAGCCGGGCGCTTCGAGCTGGCCCGGCGGTTCTACCGGCACGCCGACGGGCCACGGCGGTGGTACGGCCGGGCGGAGCTGAGGTTCCTGCGCTGGGAACTCGCCCGCGGTGTGCTGGCGCCGCTGCACGCGGATCCCCCGGGCAGCCCCTGGTGGCGAGCGGTCAACCAGCGGCTGCTGCGCGACAAGGTCGAGGCGGACCTCCTGGTCGACGGGGTCCCCGGGACGGCCGACGCGGCCGGCGTCGAACTGTGGACGGCGTTCATCCGGCGACCGGACCCCGCGGCCTGGTACCGCGCCCACAACGCCAGCGTCGTCGCGGCCTACCTGGAGCACGAACCGCTCGCCGCGGAGGAGCTCCCGGTGGAGCGGTTCATGATGAACGTGGCGCTGCTGCGGCTGCTCTTCACCCACGCCCTGGTGGCCCGGCCGCGCCTGGCCCTGGGTCCTCTCGCGCGACTCGGGCCGGCCCTCGTCGACCCCCGGGGCCCCACCGTGGGGCTCTTCCTCGACCTGCGCCGGTCCTTCCCCACCCACTACCCGCTCCGGCTGTCCCTCGGGCAGGCCATCGCGGCCGAGCAGCCGCTGGCCCGAGCTCTCGACTACGGGGTCATCGCGCCCCGGTTGCCGGAGCTGTACGCGTTCTCCGCCGCATGCCTCGGCGAGCCGCGGCTGACCGGCCTGCTGGACGAGGGAGGAGCCCCGGCGTACGCGTGGCCGCCGGAGGACCGGGACTTCTGGAGGACCGGCAACACCGGGCGACACCTGCGCTCGATCGCCCGGTTGACCGGTGCGCGCACCGGCTACGACCGGCAGTTCCGCTCCTGACGCCGCTGGGCCATGGTGCCGTCGTGATCGCCGTGCCGGCGGGGCCCGGTGACCTCGACGCACCTCCCGTTGCGGACTCACGTGCGCCGGGATGCCTGCGTCACGTACCGGTGGACCTCCGAGATCGCCGTCGCTCCCTCGCCGACGGCGGCCGCGACCCGCTTGACCGACCCGGAGCGGACGTCGCCGGCGGCGAAGACGGCGGGCACGGAGGTCTGCAACGACAGGACCTCAGCGCCCAGCCCCGTGTGCCCCTCGGCGGACCGACCTGTGAGGACGAAACCGTGGTCGTCGAGGCGGATCTGCTCCGGGAGCCACGCCGTGTCGGGAACCGCGCCGATCATGACGAACAGGGCGGTGGCCCGCACCTCCCGGCGCTGGTCCGTCCGCCGGTCCCGGAGGACGAGCGTCTCGAGGCGGACGGAGCCTCCTCCGTCGACGACCTCGGTGTGCGGGGTGACGGTGATGTTCGGGACCGCACCGATCTCCCGGATCAGGTAGTCCGACATGCTGCTGGTGAGCGTGTCGCCGCGGACGACGAGGGTGACCCGGTGGGCGAAGCGGGCCAGGTAGACGGCTGCCTGGCCTGCGGAGTTGCCGGCACCGACGATGTAGACCTCGGCGCCGCGGAGCACCGCTGCCTCGGAGACCGCCGACCCGTAGTAGACGCCCGCTCCGACGAGGGCCTCCAGCTGCGGGAGGCCGAGCCGCCGGTACGTCACGCCGGTGGCCAGCACCACCGAGCGCGCGCTCACGGTCGTACCGTCGCTCAGTCCGACCCTCGTGCTGCCCCCGTCCGGAGCGAGCGCCGCGACGCCGATGGTGAACAGGAACTCGGCGCCGAGCATCCATGCCTGGGCGAAGGCGCGGGTGGCCAGGTCGTGACCACTGACACCGCGCGGGAAGCCGAGGTAGTTGCGGATCCGGGAGCTGGTCCCTGCTTGACCACCCATCGCCGTCCGCTCCACGACCAGGGTGGTGAGTCCTTCGCTGGCCCCGTACACGGCGGCGGCCATGCCGGCCGGGCCGGCCCCGACGGCACGGGGTTGTCCAGGTACCCCGGGATCTTGCGACTGATCATGGCCAGGAGCGAGACCCCGCCGATCTCGACGGTCGGGACCGCCACCAGCAGGACGGCGGCCACCAGTGTCGACGCCTCGGACATGCTGCTCCCCTCTCCGGGCCCGCCCCGCGCACCCCGGGCCCGGACCGCCGTCAGGGCCCGGGGTGCCGTGGAGCCGGATGGTCCCTGCTGGTCGAACCTCCCGGGCAGCGGTTCAGCGCCCGGAGCACCGCAGCCGGTGTCCCGGAACTGGCCACGCGACGCGGTCAGGACAGCCCGGCGCCGGACGGGACGTCCTCGAGCGAGCCGCTCTGCCTGGTGATGACGAGTTCGTCGACCTGCAGCCGGGCCAGGCGGAGATCACGCACCTCGGCACGACCGATGACGAGGCGGCCCACGGCCAGGGACCCGATCGCCGCGGCCCCGACCGCCAGGGCACCGACCGCGGCCGCGCCGGCCGCCGCCGCTCCGATCGCCAGCGAGCGGACGGCCACCGCACGCACGGCCATCGGGCCCATCGGGCCCACCGGCCGGACAGCGGCGCGACGCTTCGTGCTCAGGCGTGCCCTTCCATCGTGTGTGCGCATCGGACTGTCCTCCTTCCGCAGCGGCAGCCGGGTGCCGCTGCCACGGTCCAGCGAGATGGGAGGAACGTCGCCGCCTCGACGGGCCTCCAGCGGCCGGCCCCGTCGCGGCTCAGGAGCGGGATCGCGAGCACCGCCCGCTGCCCGGGCCGGCCGAGCTCCACGCGTGGGTGGCCGGGAGCGACCTCCAGCGGGCCGAGGATCGGGAACCGCACGGCTGGCACCTCCCCGCTCGCCCTCCCAGCGGATGGGGATGGAGTCAACTCCGGTCGTGTCGGTTCCGCCAGGGACTGTTGGACGGATCGTGGCAGCCAGGTCAGGCGCGGCGAGGTCGAGCGTTCCGGCGTGGTCGCGGGCGTGTCCCGTCGTCGCCGGTGGCAGCCTGTGCCTCGCTCGGCCTGGCAGGATCCGCGTCGCCTCACGGCGCTCCTCGGCTCCAGCCGCGAACAGGTCCCTTGCCGCTCGCGGGGCCCAACGGCACGCGCACGTCGACCACCCTGCGCCTCGTGCCGGGGCTGGACCGGCCGACCTCCGGCACTGCGACCGTCGCCGGCCGCTCACCTGGACGCTCGGCTGCGCACACGCCGCCGCCGTGACTGCGCACGACGCCGACCCGCCGGTGCTCCGCCGCAGTCCGCAGGGCCGGCTGCGGGATCCGAACAAGACGAGCGGCGACCTGCGCCGCGCCCTGGACCGGGCCGGCTCCGACTGGGTGACCTCGCGCACGCCCCGCGAGACCGTCGCCACCGGGCTCGACGATGCCGGGCTGTCCGCCCGGCAGATCGCCGGCCACCTCGGCCACCGCCGGCCCAGCCTCACCCAGGACGTTCACACGGGCCACCGGCTCGCCAGCCGCAGAGCGGCCACCGACCTGCAGCCACGCTCTGACGACGAACCGGCTCCGGGCCGCCCGCGGCGACTCTCCCGTCGGCGCGCCGTCTCCGGAATGGCCCTACAGCGGTCGTACCGGGCTGGGCAGGAGAGGGACTGCTGGTCGTGGGCCACGCTTCGGAGTGCGCGTCAGGCCGCTGACCTGCGGTGTTGCTCCCCCGATCGGACTCGAACCAATGACCCTGCCAGTGGATCTCGAGGTGCTGGGCAGCGAGTGGACAGCGACGACCGCGCAGGTCAGAGCCTGGTCGCATGATGTGCCGGTGTTGGTCATCGTCGGGCGCCGGGAGTGGTTCGTTGGTCGTTGATCGGTCGCCTCGTCGACTCGGACCAACCCCGCCCGACTCCACCACCCGCCTCGCGGCGGCTGGCCCGGCGCAGTCGTTCGGTTCGCACTCTTGACCATGACGACGTTGTCCCTGGCGGACGCGAAGGCTCACCTGTCGAAGCTGGTCGCCCGCGTCAGCGGACGGCACGGGTGCGTGTACGTGACCGTGCACGGCAAGTCCTCCGCCGTGCTGCTCGCCATCGAGGACCTCGAGTCGCTCGAGGAGACCACGAGATCCTCGCCGACGCCGATGACATGCGGCGTCGGCGCGCCCCTGAGGCCGAGCTCGCCCGCGGAGAGGCCGAGAGCCGCGATGAGCTGGACACGGCCGTGGTCCGCCCTACGGTCGGGGTGACGAGACGACCCGAGGAGCGGCGCCATGGCCGAGGTGGAGTTGCGAGTCAACGGGACCAGCCGGCGGATCCAGCTCGAGCCGAGGGTCAGCCTGCTCGATGCGCTGCGCGAGCGCCTGGAGCTGACCGGCACGAAGAAGGGCTGCGACCAGGGCGCCTGTGGCGCGTGCACGGTGCTCGTCGACGGCGAACGCATTCTCGCCTGCCTCGCCTTGGCCATGCAGTACGGCGACCGCGAGATCACCACCGTCGAGGGCCTCGGGGAACCTGGACGCCTGCACCCTCTGCAGGAGGCGTTCATCCGTTCGGACGGCTTCCAGTGCGGCTTCTGCACGTCCGGCCAGATCTGTTCGGCGGTCGGCATGCTGGCCGAGCACCGTGCGGGCGTCCCGAGCGTCGTCACGCCGCATCTCGCGGCGACCGCGATCCCCCTGTCCGAGGCCGAGATCCGGGAGCGGATGAGCGGCAACCTGTGCCGCTGCGGCGCCTACGACGGCATCGTCGACGCGATCCAGCACGTCGCCGCCGCCGGGGTCGACGACCGTGCCCGAACTGCGGACCCGGCGGCGGGCCGATGAGGCCCTTCGCCTACCTGCGGCCCCTCGACGTCGCCGCCGCCCTGCGGGCGATCGCCACCGAACCGGGCGCCAGGCTCCTCGCCGGCGGCACCAACCTCGTGGACCTGATGCGCCGGGACGTCGAGCGCCCGACGACCGTCGTCGACATCTCCACCCTCCCCTTGACCGAGGTGCAGGAGCTGCCCGCCGGCGGCCTGCGGATCGGCGCCCTGGTGCGCAACAGCCACCTCGCCGCCCACCCGGTGGTGCGCAGCCGCTACCCGGTGCTGTCCCAGGCGGTGCTCTCCGGCGCCTCCGGGCAGCTGCGCAACATGGCCACGGTCGGCGGCAACCTCCTGCAGCGCACGCGCTGCCTGTACTTCGCCGACGGCACCGCCGCCTGCAACAAGCGCGACCCCGGCAGCGGGTGCGCGGCGATCGGCGGGTTCCACCGGGGCAGCGCCGTCCTCGGCACCAGCGAGCACTGCATCGCCACGCACCCCTCGGACATGGCCGTGGCGCTGGTCGCGCTGGACGCCGTCGTCGAGGTGCGGAGCCTGGGCGGCACCCGCCGCATCCCGCTGGCCGAGCTGCACGTCCTGCCCGGCGACACCCCGGACGTCGAAACGGCGCTCGACCCCGACGAGCTCATCACCGCGGTCGAGCTGCCGACGCTGCCGGTGGCCGCCTCGTCGCGGTACCGCAAGGTGCGCGACCGGGCCTCGTTCGCGTTCGCGCTGGTCTCGGTCGCCGCGGCGCTGGAGCACGCGAACGGGACGATCACGGCGGCCCGGCTGGCCCTCGGCGGCGTCGCACCCCGGCCGTGGCGGGCATCCCGGGCCGAGCAGGTGCTGGTCGGCGCGCCGGCCACCGAGGAGACCTTCCGCCGGGCGGCCACCGCCGAGCTGGCGGCCGCCGTCGGCCGACCGCAGAACGAGTTCAAGATCGAGCTCGCGCGGCGAACCGTCGTGGCCACGTTGCACCAGCTGGTGACCGAGGGAGGTGCGGCATGACTCGGGCACCAGAGCGCATCCGGCCTTCCCCGCCGACGGCTGGACCCGTCCACGCAGTCGGGCGCCCGCTCGACCGTGTGGACGGGCCGGCCAAGACCTCCGGGCTCGCCCGGTACACCGCCGACCACCACGTCCCTGACCTCGCGCACGCCGCACTGGTGCACGCCACCGTCGCCCGCGGCCGCATCACCGGCCTCGACACCGTCGACGCCGAGGCCGTCGGCGGGGTGCTGGCGGTCCTGACCCACCACAACGCCCCGCGCATCACGCCGCCGGCGCCGGTGAGCGCGTTCGACCTGAGCACGCTGGCGTCGGGCACCACAGTGAACTACCTCAACACCGACCAGGTGCACTGGAACGGCCAGCCGGTCGCCGTCGTCGTCGCCGACTCGCCCGACACGGCCCGACAGGCCGCCCGGCTCGTCCGCGTCACCTACGAGGTGGAGCCCGCGGTCACCGACTTCGCCGCCGCACAGGACGACGCGGTCCCGCTGCGCGGCACGCTTCTCGTCCTCGGCGAGGCGCGGACGGGCGACGCCGAACGCGCCCTCGCCACCGCCCCCGTCGTCGTGGACCACCGGTACACCACACCCGCCCAGAACCACCACGCCCTGGAGCCGCACACCACCATCGCGGTCTGGAACGGCGACCGGCTGACCGTCCACGAGAGCTCGCAGGATGTCGACTGGGCCCGCCGCCACCTGGCCCGGCGCTTCGGGGTGCCGCTCGCGGGCGTGCGCGTTCTCGCCCCGCACGTCGGCGGCGGTTTCGGTGGCAAGGCCCCGGTCTGGGCGGGGACGGTGCTCACCGTCCTCGCTGCCCGGGCCACCGGCCGGGCGGTGCGGATGGTGCTCAGCCGCGAGGACGTCACCCGCACCGTCGGGGGACGCACCCCCACCGTGCAGCGCATCGCGCTCGGCGCACATCGGGACGGGACCCTCACCGCGCTCCTGCACACCGCTGTCTCGCAGGTCGGCCGGGTGGGTGGGACACCGGAGCCGGCGGGCTCGCAGTCACGCCACCTCTACGCGGCGCCGAACATCTGGATCCGGCACGCCACGACCACGCTCGACGTCCTCCCCACCACCCACATGCGGGCGCCGGGAGAGGCGGTCGGCACGTTCGCCCTCGAGTCGGCGGTCGACGAGCTGGCCGTGGCGCTGGGGATGGACCCGGTGGAGCTCCGGATGCGCAACGAGCCCGACCGCGACCCGTTGGACGGCAAGCGGTTCTCGCGGCGCGACCTGCGGAAGGCCTACGCCCGCGGCGTGGAACGGTTCGGCTGGGCCGAGCGCACCGCGAGGCCGCGGTCGATGCGCGACGGGCACTGGCTCGTCGGCTGGGGGATGGCCACCGCCTTCCACCTACCGGTCCGCCTGCCCGCCGACGTCACCGTGCGGCTGCACGCGGACGGCACGGTGCTCGTGCGCTGCGCGTTCCACGAGATCGGCGTCGGCGCGGCCACCGTGCAGACGCAGATCGCCGCGGACGCCCTCGGTGTGCCGGTCGAGGCGGTCACCGTCGAGCACGGCGACACCGACCTGCCGGTCGGGCCGCAGGCAGGCGGCTCGGGGCAGACCGCGAGCGTGGCGACCGCGCTGCTGGAGGCGTGCGAGGAGCTCACGCGGTCCGCGCTGGCGCTGGCCCGGCGCTCTCCGTCGTCACCGCTGCACGGTCGGCGGCTGTCGGAGCTGCGGGCCGGGCGCGGAGGGTTGTACCGGGCGGACGCGCCGGACCAGGGCGAGACCTACGGCGTCATCCTGAGCCGCGCCGGACGACCGGCGATCGAGGTCCGCACCGCCCCGGGGACGCGGGCCGGGCGGACGCTGCAGCAGGCCCGGGCGGCCGCCGGCTGGTTCCGCGACCGCAGGCGCTGGGTGCGCGCCGCCACCGGCGCGCACTTCTGCGAGGTCCGCGTCGACGAGCACACCGGGGAGGTGCGCGTGTCGCGCTGGCTGGGGGTCTTCGACGTCGGCCGGGTGATCAACCCCAAGACGGCGACCAGTCAGCTGCGTGGCGGGATCGTCATGGGCATCGGGGCCGCGCTGTGCGAGGAGACGCTGGTGGACCCGCGTACCGGGCGGATCGTGAACCCCGGCCTGGCCGACTACCACGTGCCGGTACAGGCCGACACGCCCCGGATCGACGTCGACTACCTCGACGAGCCCGACCCGACGACCCCGCTGGGGCTGCTGGGTGTGGGCGAGGTCGGCATCACCGGCGTGGCCGCCGCCGTGGCCAACGCCGTGCACCACGCCACCGGTGTGAGGATCCGGGACCTCCCCGTGACGCTGGACCGGCTGCTGTGACACTGCTCAGCACTCCAGTCCGGTGACGGCGCCAGCTGCAGGTGAGTGGCGCGCGTACCGCAACGACCATCTGCACGATTCGGCCGGCGTCATCGGGCGGGCGTCATCGGGTGAGGGTCTCGTCGAGCCAGTCGAGGACGCGCTGCTCGAGCAGCGAGCGAGCCATGGGTTCGCAGTGGCGGTCGGCGCCCTCGGCGGCAGTGAAGCGGACCAGCTGCTTGGGCCCGGGCAACGCGTCGAAGAGCCGCCGGGACTGGCCCGGCCAGAACTGCTCACCGTCGGGATCGGTGATCAGCATCGGGGTGGTGATCCGGTCGGCCACACCTTCCAGGGTGTACCGGCGGGCCTCGGTGACCACGTCGTACGCCGACGTCTTGCCGTAGGGCTTGGCGCGCCACTCCCAGTTCTGCCGCTCGCCCGCGGTCGCCTGCTGCATCCCCGCGGCCATGAGCTGGTCGAACCGCTGCTGGTCGCCGGCGTCGAGGCAGTCGCGCAGCGGCTGCGGCAACGCGTTCCACCAGGGCTCGAACGCGTCGTACACGCCGGGGTCGGCGATGCCGGCGGCGATGCGGTGCTCGAAGGCCAGCGCGCGGGGCACCCAGTAGCCGCCCTGACTGACGCCGTGCAGCGCGATCCGCTCCGGATCGACGTCCGGCCGCGCCGACAGGTAGTCGACCACCGGCGTGATCACCGCCTCCCAGTCGTACCGGAAGGGCACCTGCCGCTCGAACAGCATGGACTGCTGACCGGGACCGTCGAAGACCAGCACGTTGTACCCCCGGTTGACCGCGCCCGCGCCGAGCGGCGGCCACAGGGTGGTGACGGGGCCGTCGCTGCCGTTGTTCACCACCAGCGTCGGGTGCCGCCCGTCCGTGCCTGGAGGAGTGAAGAAGTAGCCGGGCATGGTGGTGCCCTCGTAGGGGATCTCGACCCGCTGGCCGGCCGGCTGCAGGCGGTCGACGTGGTCGTCGAAGCAGCGCCGGTGCGCTCGGAACGTCGACTGCAGCAGCGCTTCGGGGTCCTGGGTGCCATCCACCGCGGACAGGGCCTGTGCGTAGTAGGCGCTCGCCCGCAGGTACGCCGACCGGGCACTCACCGGATGACCGGCGGCGGCGCACCCGTCGGCGATCGCGGCGACGCGGTCGGCGGTGGCGACCCACTCGGTGCACCAACTGGTCGCGTCGCCGTCGACGATGCGGGCCGCGGTCGCCAACATCTCCCCGACGTCCCCGCACCCGGAGAACACACCGCCCAGACCGAGCTGGAACTGGAAGTCGAACTGCTCGAAGTCGAAGAACCGGCGCGCCATCGCATCCTCCATCCGAACGCTGGCCGGGCCTGTTTCCACGGTGACCAGTCCACGTCGGGAAGGAAAGAGGATGGCGCCTCAGCCGATCCCAGCTCGCGAGCTCCTCGTACCGGGCCAGTGTGGCGGCGAGGGCGAGGAAGGCGAGCAACAGCCGGGCGAGGCCCTCCTTGGCACAGGGTCGACGACCTGGAGTTGGCCAACGAACGTGCAGGTCAAAGCCTGTCCGCAGGATCGGCGGTGTTGGTCATCGTCGGGCGTCAGGGGTGTTCGTTGGTCGTGGGTTGGTCGCGTCGCGCCCACGGCGGAGGTCAGCGCACACCGCCCACCGGCCGTGCGCCGGCCCCGGCGCCGGACGTCCATCCGGGCCGCCGCATCCCCGGACGCCGCGCCTTCTCCGCGAAGGCCAGGTCGCATCCCCGCCCCGCGGGACGACCGAGTACGACCTCGGGCTCACCCGCCGGACCGGGTCGTTCGCCCCTGTCTGCGGCCGTTCGTCCTTTCTACCGTGCTCGGGGTGACACTGACCGTCGGGAGCGCCGCCGTCGAGCAGTACGCCGCGGCCTGGCGCGAGACCGATACCGCCGCGCGCCGGACGCTGCTGGACACGTGCTGGGCCGAGGACGGCGTCTACTGCGACCCGCTGAACCGCGTCGAGGGCCGCGACGGGCTGTCGTCGCTGATCGGGTCGTTCCAGGAGGGGAGTCCAGGCGCGCGCATCGACGTCGTCAGCGGCGTCGACGAGCACGACGGCTACCTGCGGTTCGCCTGGCGGATGCTGGCAGCCGACGGCTCGGTCGCTCTCGAGGGGACCGACTTCGGCGAGGTCGACGGCGCGGGCAGGCTGCGCCGGATCGTCGGCTTCTTCGGCCCACTGCCGACCTGAGCCGGCGTCCTCGGGCTCTGCCGGGCGGGGGGCAGTGGAGCCGGACGGCTGAGCCAGACGTCGCGGAAGCAGGTCAGCCCAGGCTGCTGGCCATGTCGTCGCCGGCCTCTTCCCCGCCGCCGCGTCTGATCGGTGTCGAGTTCCGGTGCGCAAGCCGGCTGTGCACGGCCGCACCGTGGGTGGCAGGGAGCTGGAGCCGTCGAGTCTCTGGGCGCGAGATGCCTGCGAACAGCCCGTCGGCCATCTCCCATGTCCACTCGACGACCTGGAAGTGACTCGTGCGACGTCCCTGACGTCGCCGCTCGCGCCTCTGACCCCATGGCGACGTCGTGCAGTTCCGAGTGGACCTGACCCGCGCGGTCCGGCGAGGCCGACTCAGAGGCGCGGGCGGCCACCGGGCGGCGGTGATGGCCTTGAGGCGACGTCTGCAGGTGCGACGTACGCCCAGACGTACTTGCGGCCGTCGCGAGGGAACCACCCGTGCGCGGCACAGAGCCGCGCGACCAGGTGCAGCCCGTGGCCACCGCGGGCGGGGTCCCGGCCGGTCGCGGGGGCGGGCGGCCGGTCGACGGCGGCGTCGCTGACCTCCAGCAGCCAGCCGGCGCCGGCGGCGGTGACCATGACGTGTACGGGCGGGCGGCCGTGGCGGAGCCCGTTGGAGGCCAGCTCCTCGAAGGTCAGCAGCGCGGTGTCGACCGCATCGTCGGCGGCGTCGGCGGCGTCGGCGGCGTCGGCGGCGGTGAGGGCGTCGGTGGCCAGCGGCCCGTCACGCAGGGCGTGGTGCAGGTCCGCGCGCAGCGCGGTGAGCTCGGCGGCGGTGCGCGGTGTGCCCTGCCACGCCGCGCCGGTGGCGAGGTCGGGAGGTGGTCGCTGCTGCCAGTGCGCGTTCATCTGCCTCGTTCGGTCCAGGGGTGAGCTGCCCTGTGCGCAGTGGGCCGCGGCCGGGGAGGCCGTTGCGCTACCGCGTGGAACGAGCCGGTTCCGTCTGCTTCGTTCCGCGGCGCCCGCCGTACCCGGCCGCGACCTGCGCCAACCGGCGCGACCGGCCGGATCGGCCTGCTGGAGCAGTGCCGCCGCGGGCCGTCGCCGCCCGGCTAGGGTCGGCGCGTGGGTGGACCGGGCAGGGGTCGGCTGGATGTCGGTGGACTGCTGCACGAGGTCGAGGCGGCCGCGCCGGTCGACGCGGTGCCGGCGGTCGCGGCCGCGCTCGCGGAGATGGTCGACGCCCGCCAGGTGCACCTGCTCCTCGTCGACTTCAGCGGCCGCGCGGTCGTGCGGCTGACGTCGGCCGATCGGGTCGACGGCGCCCGCAGCCGGGGACCGGAGCAGGCCGAGACGCTTCCGCTGCCGGGCACCGTGTACGACCGCGTCCTGCGGACGCAGCAGGCCGATGTGCAGCGGGTCACCGGCGGCGCCCGGCTCGTCGTTCCGGTCACCGACCGCGGGGACGCCATCGGGCTGCTGGAGCTGACGCTGCCCCGGGTCCCCTCGGCTCGGGAGGTCGCCGACATCGGCGACGCCGCGCACGCGCTGGCCTACGTCCTGGTCGCCGCCCGCCGGCACACCGACGTGTTCGAGTGGGGCATGCGCACGACTCCGTTCTCCCTGGCGGCGGAGATCCAGCGCCGGCTGCTGCCGGCCGCCTACACCTGCGAGGCCGGGCAGTTCACCCTGGCCGGCTGGCTGGAGCCGGCCGCCGCGGTGGGTGGGGACACCTTCGACTACAACCTCGACCGCGACTTCCTGCAGCTGTCGATCACCGACGCGGTCGGTCATCAGGTCGCGGCAGCCCTGCTGGCCACTCTGCTGGTCGGCGGCCTGCGCAACGGCCGCCGGAAGGGGCTCGGCCTCGCCGCGCAGGCCGGCTACGCCAACGACTGCCTGGCCGAGAACGCGCCCCCGGGCCAGTTCGTCACCGGTCAGCTCGTACGCGTCGACCTGCACGCCGGCACCGCCGAGATCGTCAACGCCGGGCACACCCTGCCGCTGCGCCTGCGCGGCGGGATCGTGGAGGAGATCGCCCTACGCGTCGAGGCACCCTTCGGGGTGCTGCCCGGCAAGGCCTTCGACGTGCAGCGCCTCCCTCTCGAGCCCGGCGACCGGATCGTCTTCCTCACCGACGGCATGCTCGAGCGCAACGCGGCATCCCTCGACGTGGCCGCGGCGCTGGCCGACACCGCGGACCTGCACCCGCGGGAGGTCGTGCACGCCCTCGGGGCCGCCGTGCTGACCGCGACCGGCGCGGAGCTCCGCGACGACGCCACGATGCTCTGCTTCGACTGGTACGGCGGGCCGCCGCGCGCCCGCACCACCGAGCAGGGGGCCGATCCCGACCGCACCTCGCCGAGCGCCTGATCCGCACCTCGGAAGCCCGCAGCTCCGGGACGGCTTCCGGAGACGGGTCCCGTCGGCAGGGCGTGACCGCACGTGTCCGCGGTCTCGGCGCGGTCACCGAGGGTGCGACACGAGTGTGAACGGGTAGCCGGGGCAGCCGCCGGGGCGATGCTGGGGTGGCGCACCAAGCCAGCCCGGGCACGAGACGGCATGAGACGGGGAGGGACGGGCCATGCAACGGATCCGGCCCCGAACCGCACGGGAGACGGCGATCGTGCTCCGGCTGCGGAGCAGGTCCGTGCGTGACCGGGCGGAGGCGATCCTGCTGGAGGCGCAGCTGACCTGCGCTGATGCGGCCCTGCAACACGTGCGGTGCCGTGTTAACCGGGAGGCCGATCATCGCCGATGGCGGACTCAGGTTCGCCGTCCTGACCGGCTCCGCCGGCGTCGCCGTCCTCGCCGTCCGCCGCCTCCCGGTGCCCCGGTAGGCCCACCGTCGACGGCATGCCGCCCGGGTGCCTTCAGCCGGTCGGACGTCCTCCGGCCGACTCCGGCGGTCCGGCGAGTGGCTCAGGCTCGACCGGCGGCATCTGGTCGGCCTCCCGCTCCCGCGGCGACACGGCCGGCACCGGTAGCAGCCGGCACGGATGCCGGGCGCGCGGAGGGGGGATCGGAACGTCCTCGAGGTCGACGAGCGGCAGCAGCCGCCGCAGGAACGGGCGCGCACCGACGAGGACGCCGCGGCCAGGTGCCCGCAGGTCTTCCGGCGGTGCTCCGGCGCCGGTGAGCCGGTCCGGCCGGCGAGCCCGCCGATGCGTCGACGTCGCCGGGTCGATGCCGTGGGCTCGACGGCGCTCTCCGCATCGGCACGGCCGGCCGTACGCTCGGTGGCGCACGAGCTCCGCGCTGACATCCCGCCTCGCGGGGAGGGCACCGTGGCCGAACCGCCGACGCAGGTGGACTCCGCCGTCATCGCCGCCGCGCTGGGACGGCTCCGGGGCGCTCCGCCGGCGCCGGAGGAACAGCTGTCGGAGGCGCTGACCGAGCTCGAGGTCGCCTACGAGGAGCTGCGGGTCGCCGAGGAGGAGCTGCGCACCCAGCAGGAGACCATCGCCGAACTGCTGGCCACCGACCGGCGGCGCCGGGAACACCAGCTGGCCGACACGCTGCCGGTGGCGCTGCTGCGGACCGACGCCGAGGGGCAGATCCTGCACGGCAACCCCGCCGCGGCCCAGCTGCTCGGCCTGCCCGCCGCCCGGCTGGCCCGGCGGGTGCTGCTGGCCTCGGTCGAGCTGGCCGACCGCGGCCCGCTGCGCCGGGCGCTGTCGGTGCTGGCCACCGGCGAGCGTGGCGAGGCCCAGGTCGACGTCACCTTCCACGGCCGGGACGGGCGGGCCCGGCCGGTCCGGCTGTTCGGCTGGCCGGAGGCGACCTCGCCGGGACCGGCGGTGCTGCGCTGGCTGGGCATCGAAGCGCCCGCCATCGGCAGCCCGGCCGCGCTGCCCCCGGCCGGCGAGGCGGCAGCCACCGAGCCGGTGGCCACGGAGGCGGCCGGCGAAGCCGGCGGCGCGGGGATGGCGATGGCCCAGGCGTTCGCTGAGCTGGTCCTGCTGCCGCTGGACGCCGGTGACGAGCAGCGGCTGCTGCACCGGATCGTCACCGTCGTCCGCGGAGCAGTGCCCGGCGCGACCGCGCTGAGCATCAACGTCGGCCCGCCGATGGAGCCACAGCTGCTGGCCAGCGACGACACCGTCGCGCAGGTCTTCGACGGCCACCAGATGGTCGCCGGGGAGGGCCCCTGCCAGGACGCCTACGAGCAGCGAGCCGTCGTCGTCACCGCCGACGTCACCACCGACGCCCGCTGGCCGCGGCTGCGCGGCCTGCTCACCGATGCCGGCGTGCGCAGCGTGCTGGCCGTGCCGGCGCAGCTGCCCGACCAGCGGTGGATGGTCCTCAACGTCTACAGCGACCGCCCGGGCGTGTTCACCGGCGGCAGCGTCCGGCTGGGGGAGATGGTCGCCGCGGCGGTCGCCGCCATCCTGCGCGAGGTCGCCGAGCGGGCCGCGCTCGGACAGCTGGCGGCCAACCTGGAGCGGGCGCTGACCTCCCGGGCGGTCATCGACCAGGCGAAGGGAGTGCTGATCGCCCGCACCGGCGGCTCCGCCGAGGACGCGTTCGACCGGCTGTCCCGGCTCAGCCAGGCGCTCAACGTCAAGGTCCGCGACCTGGCCCCGATGGTGGTCGCGGGCAATCCGGACGTGCTGACCATCCTCGACCGCATCTGACCGGGCCGCAGGTCGCCGTCGTCGTCCACCTCGCCGAGGCCCGGGCACTGAGTGCTGTGGCGCAGCCTCGTCCGATGTCGGCGGCCCTCTGGCGGCGTGCTTCGTTTCCGGGCGAGTCCGCGGGGTGGACCGTTCGCCCGCAGGGGTAGCCGGCCGGTGGCGGGCTGCGCACGCTCCCCCCGTGACGGCAGCACCCGAGCGGTCGCCGCTCAGCTGTAGACGGGCCGCGGCCGTGCGCCAGTCCGCTGCAGCGATCCGGGCGGCCGCCGCGACGGCCGCCGCCGCGGCGTTGAGCTATGACGCCGTCGCGGACGTCGCGGACGCCGCCGCCGGCACCACCGATGAGCCCGGGCCGCACCGGAACCGGGCGGCACGGGCGCGCACACGGGCCGACGCGCAACGCCGCCTGGCGCTGCGGATGTGGGCGCGGGCCGACGCGCTCGAGTCCGCCGCGCACTGACCGGCGGTTCCCCGGCAGGCGAACCGACACCCCCACGAAGCGCAGCCGCGGGCCGGCTCGGTCGGCGCCGTCCGCGGCCGGGGAGTCCACTGACCGCGGGTCGCCGCGTGCGGCCGGTTTCTCGGACGAGCAGCGCCCCGCTGAGCCCAGGCGGTGGCCCTCCGCACGCGGCGCCCCACGAGCAGGCAGCGAGGGCACCGGTGGGCGCGATGGCCGACGGCTGGAGGCACGCGCAGCGCGGAGGGCCGACGAACCGGTCCGCGGTAGCGGCGCGTCGCGCCGCTGCGGCCGAGCGGGCCCGGCGCTCCGCGGCCGAGCTCGTCGCCGAGGCACGTGCCTGCTCCCAGCGCGCCGAGGTGCTGCGCCGGGCGCTGGAGCGCCGTCGGCTGCGGGCCGCACAGGACGGGTCAGGTGCGCAGGGTGCGGCTGGGCAGCACGCCGTAGGCGGCCCGGTAGTGCTCGGTGAACCGGCTGGGGGTGAAACCCCAGCGCGCCGCGACGGCGGTGACGGTCACCCTGTCGCCGGGAGTCGCGTCGCGCAGCTGCCGGTGGGCCTGTTCGAGACGGACCCGGCGCAGGTAGGCCATGGGCGTCGTGCCGAGGTGCCGCCGGAACGCCAGCTGCACCGCTCGTGGGGTGACGTAGGCGGCCCGGGCGATGTCGGCGACGGAGAGATCGAGGTCGGGATTGGCCTCGATGTAGGCCACGGCTCGACGCAGCGTGCCGGGGTGGGCGTCCACCCGGTCGGCAGGCACCAGCGCCGGCAGCAGGGTGTGGGGGAAGACGGTCACGGCGGTCGCGGCGAGCAGCCGTCCGGCAGGACCGAGAACCAGCGGGGATGCGGCCATCTCGGATCCGGCGAGCAGGTCGTCGACGAAGCGGGTGACCTGCCGCCATCGAGCAGCTCCGCCGGGAGTGGCCTGCGAGGCGGTGAACCGCCACGGCTCGTTCGTGGCGGGAGTGCCCCGGGCGACGTCCGTGAGCAGTGACTGTGGGAGGGCGACGCTGAAGGTCCGAGCTTCATGACTGTCGCGACGGCTCGGGTGTCGGGGTGATTGGCGATGAACACGTCCCCGGGCACGTACCGCTCGAGGTCGTGCCCGCGGTCGTACCCGATGGCACCGGCGACGGCTACGGAGATGAGGACGTCGTCCTGGCCGGCCAAGTCGAACGTGAGGTCGGCCGGCACCCTGACATCGCTGATGCTGAACGCACCCGCGTCCAGCATCCTGACGCTGGCCTCCCATCTGGTGTCCGGGGAAGCCTTCAGCTGCAGCCGGCCGCCGAAGAGGTCGTCGATGAGCTCTCGCGCCTCGCCCGGGTCAGACGTGGCGTACTGATGCCGCCGTAGTGCTCCCGGTGTGGGGGTTCCCATGCCGCTCTCCTCCCCCGCTCGTGAGGCGATGTCAACTCGCAGGGCGATGTCAGTCCGAGGACCATCAGGTGCGCAGGGTGTGGGCGGGGGTCACCCCGTAGGCGGCGCGGTAGGCGGCGGCGAACCGGTCGGGCTTGGCGAACCCCCAGCGGCGTGCGATCGCCGCCACCGTGTCCCCGGCGGTGGGGTCGGCGGCCTGCAGCTCCCGGTGCGCACCCTCCAGCCGCACCCGCCGCACATAGCCCATCGGGGACAGCCCGAGGTGGCGGGTGAAGGCCAGCTGCAGTGCCCGCGGGCCGACCCCGGCGGCGCGGGCGACGTCGGTCACGGTGATCCGCAGCGAGGCGTGCCCGTCCACGAACGCCACCGCCCGGCGCACCACCGCCGGCGCCACCGCGCCGGCGCCGGGCAGGTAGCCCGACGTCATCGTCGTGTTCGGGAACGCCGCCAGCGCGGTCGCCGCCACCAGCTCGGCCAGCTGCGCGGCGACCAGCGGCTCGGCCAGCCCGCTGCCGGGATCGGCCACCTGCTGGTGCACGAACCGCATCAGCCCCACCCACGTGCGGCGCATCGGCTCGGACACCGGTCCCATCCCGTCGAACCGGACATCGGTCCCGGGGACCCCCAGCCGCTCCTCGGTCACCCGCTCGATCACCGCCAGCGGCAGCCGCACGATGCCCACGTCCACGTCGTCCCACTCGTTCGTGAACGGCACGCCGGTCGGGCACCGGAACACCACGCCCGGTCGCGTGATGACCTGCTCCCGGCCCGCCACGTACCGGCACCCACCGCTCACCGGACTGGCCACCACGAGGTCGCTCAGCGGAGCGACCGCGCAGCGCATGCCCGCGGTGAACCGCAGCCGGTCCGCGGTCAGGTGACCGGCCGTTGCCGACCGGAGCTCGCAGGTGAACGACCCGCGGACGCCGGAGAACGCGAGCGGACGCTCCGAGCGGTAGAGGTCGGTGAGCACGGCCTGGGCGACGTCCGGCTCCCGGATCGACAGCTCGACGACCTCGACCGGCATGACGCGACTCCGAGGGTGCGCGTTCCAGGGGCCGTGGCTGGGCCGCCACCGGCAGCGCCGGCCCGGCCGACGGTAGCCGCCGACACCCGCGGTGCGAAGCCCTTCGCCCCGCAGCGCAGTAGATGCCGCTTCGCGCACGCACTCGACGGAGTACGGACGGGGCTACCCAGGTGGCCGCCGCGGTCACGCTCGCCGCCGCAATCTCACGCATGCCACCGCGATCACGCCCACGCACCCCGCCGCGATCTCAGGCTCGCATGACGCAATGGTGGCGCTCGCCGACAAGGGCGGAGTGGCCGACGAAGCTGCCGGCGCGCACGGTCGCCGGCCCGGGCACCCGTGGAGAAGCCTGGTGAGGACGGGCCGATCGGCCGCTCACCGTGTCCGTGCGGTCAGCCGCTTGGTGAACAAGACCAAGTCGTCACCGTCGGTCCACCAGTCCGGGACCTGGGCGATCCGGTCGTAGCCGCACCGGTGGTAGAAGGCGCGGGTACCGGCGTACTGCGGGGTGCCCGAGGTCCGCACGGCCAGCAAGCGCCCGCCGCGGGCGGACAGGTCGGATTCGGCGTAGCGCATCAGCATCCGTCCGGTACCGCGACCCTGCACATCCGGATGGACCGCGATCATGGTGAGGTCCCAGACGCGGTCGGCGGCCTCTTCGGGCCGGTAGTACACGACCGCCGTCACCGTCCTCGCCGCAGGTGGGCCGGCGAGCGCGGCGGGATGCACCGGCAACTCGGCCTCCTCGACCAGGCAGGTCCGACCATCGCCATCACCATCGCCGTCGCCGTCGCCCGGTCTCGGCATCCGGATGAGTGGTCCGAGCTCGTCGTCGAGGAAGGCCGCCTCGTCGGCCGTGAACATGCCGGCCGCGACGACGAGGTCGCGCACCGCCGCAAGGTCACTCGCGCGTAGTGGTCGCAGCACGACGGCCAGCCTCGACCATGCGATCCACACGGCGAAGCCCATTTCGGAGTCGTCGGTCATCGCCGACACGCGGGCGCGGCGCGCGGAGCGGAGGCCGAGTGGTTGGCGAACACCCACCTCGCCACGCCCGCCTCCACTCCGGTGGGCCGGTGGCCCTCACCGCGGCGAGTCCCACAGCACCGCCGGCGTCTGGGGGTCACGACCACCCGGGGGAGCTGCGGAAGCCCCGCCGACTGGCTCGGGGCCACCGACGGCGTGGACGCGCTGTACGTCGTCCTGCCCATCCGCGCCGACGCCCCGGAGCTCGTCGGCGCCCTGCTCGAGGCGACGCCGCCCGGGGCACACGTCGTCCTGCTCTCCGAGAGGGGCGCCGATCAGGCCGGCCCCGTCGGGTGGTCCGTGCGGGCCGAGGACGTCGTCCGCAGCAGCGGCCACAGCCGGTCGATCCTGCGGCCGAGCTGGTTCATGCAGGTCTTCACCGACGCGCGCTCCTACGACGAAAACGGAGTCCCGGACGAGATCGACGGTCATCCGACAGCGGGCGACGCGGTGGGTGTGGAGCGCGGCCACGGTGCTGGCGTCGAGGTCGACGACCCGGGACCGGCCGGGCTCCCGACCAGCCGCTGGCCGGGGCCCTCGCCCTCCACCACCCCGACACTGGGCCGGACCTGCAGCCGAGCGGTACGGAGGTCGAGGTCCCAGCAGCGCAGAGCGAGCGCCTCGAGGCGACGCATCCCGGTGGCCGCCGGCATGAGCTCGCGAGCGCGTCCTCAGCGTCTGCCCGACCGAGGAACCGGGGCCCCTGGGGGTCGCCGTGTGACGCGGTCTGCCGGGTCGGATCACCACGGGTCGGCCACGGCGCTCCGTGCTGCCTCGCCGATCCCGTCGAGGGAACCGGTCGAGGGAACCGGGAGCCTCCGTCACGGCCCCCTATGCGGAGCCGCGCTGGAGGTGGTGAACGACCTCCTCGAGCTCGGCGGACGGCGACACGTCGAGGTACTCGCAGTCCTCGAGAGCCTCCGGCGCATGCCCGGGGGCCCAGTAGAAGGCCTGTCCCGCCTCGTAGGTCGAGTCACCGTCCTTGGTGTGCATGACCAGGCGACCGGAGATCATGTAGCCCCAGTGGGGGCAGGAGCAGAGGTCATCCGGAAGGCCGGCCAGACCCGACCGGAGGTCCGCCCCGGCCGGTAGGCGCACCCAGGCGATGTTGTTCTCACCGGCCCGGTCGGTCCGGAACTCCACACCTCCTCCCTCGATTGCCAGCGGCAGGTCCGTGCGGTCGAACGCGCGCATGGTGTCTCCTCGGTTCGAGTGGTCCGCGGGGCCGGATCAGGGCTCGATGTTCTGGTTCAGCCGGAACAGGTTCCCGGGGTCGTAACGCCGCTTCAGCTGCCGCAGGCGGTCGTAGTTGTTGCCGTAGTTGGCGCCGGCCCGTGACTGGTCGTCGGCCGAGGCGAAGTTGACGTAGCCACCCACTTCTGAGTGGGGGGCGATCGCCGCGTAGTAGTCGCGGACCCAGGCCGTGTTGCGCTCGTTGTCCGCCGGGTCCGGCCACATCCCCGCGATCACCGGCGCGAAGGACGCATCGCGGTGGCCGAACGCCGTGGCGTCCCCCGCCACGTCGTGGACGGCACCGTTGATCGGGTACAGGTGCACCGTCGAGTTGACGGTGGGCACCTGCGGCCCGTGCTCCATGTGCGCGGCGATCGCGTCGTCGGTGAGCTCCCTGACGAAGGCGGCCTTCCAGTAGTGCTGCAGCCCCGGCGGTACCAGGGCGTCGAACGCGCTGTTGAGCGCCGCGTACGGCATCTCCCCGATGTGCTCGGCCACCGGACGGGCCACCTGCCGGAAGCCGTCGAGCAGGCGCTCGCCCTCGGCCGGGTCGCCCGTCCAGCAGGACACCAGCGCCACGAACGGCTCCCCGACCCGGTTCTCCGGTACGAAGGGCAGCGGTGGCGCGATCTGGAAGGCGGGGAAGCCGCCGTACTCGCGCGGCGCCGTCCGGATGAACTCGCGGAAGTGGGTCAGGAGGGCCGTGCCGTCAGAGAGCTCGAAGAACATCGGACCGCCGTAGACCGTGGTCACCGGGTGCAGCCGGTAGGTGAACCGGGTGACGGCACCGAAGTTGCCGCCGCCACCGCGCAGTGCCCACAGCAGCTCGGGGTCTTCGGACTCACTCGCGACCACGACCGCCCCGTCGGCGGTCACCACCTCGGCGGACAGCAGGTTGTCGCAGGAGAGTCCGTAGCCGCGGCAGAGGTAGCCGATACCCCCGCCGAGCGTGAGGCCACCGATCCCGGTGGTGGAGATGATGCCACCGGTCGTCGCCAGGCCGTGAGCGGCGGTGACGTCGTTGAACCGGCCCCAGGTGGTGCCGCCCCCGGCGGTGGCCGTGCGGGTCTCGTCATCGACGTCCACCGCCTGCATGGCCGAGAGGTCCGCCACGAGCGCGTCGTCCGCGGTGCCGAAGCCCGGCACGCTGTGCCCGCCGCCGCGTACGGCCAGCGGGATCCCCGTCTCGGCGGCGTGCCGCACCACGGCCACGACGTCGGCCGTGTCCGCGCACCGGACCACCGCCGCCGGACGGGCGTCGATCATGGCGTTGTAGACGTGCCGGACGTCCTCGTAGTCCTCATCCCCCGGACGGACCAGGGGTCCTCGCACGCGATCGGCGAGGGCGTCGAACGCTGACATGACCATGGCTGCTCCTCGGATGGGTCGCGTTCTTCCGCTCGGGCGGGATGCGATCGACGGTAGGGACGTCGCGGCACCCGCACATGACCAGAAGTGCGCATCGACTCGCGGCCGCTCATGACCAGATCTGGTCATCGACGCGGCGGGCGTGCGCGGTCTAGCCTCGCTGTCGTGTCCGGCTGGGCACCACCGTCGCTGCCGGCGCGCTGGTCCTCACCGGCGCGTCCAGCCTTCGTCGGCCGGTGGTGCGAGCTGGCCACGTTCGAGGAGGTCTGGACCGCGGTCCTCGCCGGCAGCCGGCAGGTCGTCTTCGTCGGGGGCGAGCCCGGAGCAGGCAAGTCTCGCCTGGTCGCCGAGGTGTCCACCACCCTGCACCGGCACGGGGCCGCCGTGCTGGTGGGCACGTGCGCGGCGGAGTTCGGGCCGCCCTACCAGCCGTTCGGCGAGCCGCTCGCGGCACTGCTCGGCGCCCGGGGCGAGGCCAGGCAGGACGAGCGGCTGTCGCTCCTCGCGGGACGGAGCACAGTGGTGCATGCCGACGGTCCGTCGCACGAGCACCGCCGAGTACTGTACGACGCGGCGGTCGAGGCCCTGTGCGACGCAGCCGCCGACCGACCGCTCGTCCTCGTGCTGGAGGATCTCCACTGGGCCGGGGCGTCGTCGTTGCAGCTGCTCGCGCACCTCGTGGAACGCACCGCGGACGCGCCGATCCTCCTGCTGGCCACCCACCGCACCACGGCGCCGGACCGCTCGGCGGGGCTGGTTCGCACCATCGCCCAGCTGTTCCGGCTCGACGGCGTGCGACGGCTCGACCTCGCCGGCCTGGCGGCGGAGGACATCGCTCAGTACCTGGTCGTGGAGGGACACCTCTCCCCACGTGCCGCGCGCAGCGCGGCAACCGTGCTGCGGGACCAGACCGGTGGCAATCCGTTCTTCCTGCGCGAGCTGTGGCGGGACCACCTCGCGCGCGGCGGGGCGCGCCTGGCGGGAGGGAAGGCGCCGGCCTCGGTCCGGGACACGATCCTCAGCCGCCTGGAACGCCTGACGTCCCCCGGGCGACAGACCGTCGAGCTGGCCGCCGTCGTCGGGGAAGACGTCGATGTCGCCACCGTGCTCGCCGCGGCCGAGTGGAGTCGCGAGACCACCCTGGCCGGGCTGGACGAGGCCGTCGCGTTCGGTCTCATGGAGCTCGTACCGCCCTCGGACGACACGCTGCGGTTCCCGCACGCCCTGTGCCGGCAGGCGGTCCTCGACCTGATGCCGACCTCGCGTCGCCTCCACCTGCACGCCGGTGTGGCACAGGCGGTCGAGACCACCGTCCCGGATTCCGAGCGACGGACCCAGCGGCTGGCCTTCCACTACGCGCAGGCGCAGGCCCTCGGTCACGCCGCCGAGGCGCTGCGCTACCTGACCGACGCAGCCCGGGCGGCGGAGCGGAGTCTGGCCCACGAGGACGCGGCGGGGTGGTTCGAGCAGGCCGCTGGCCTCAGCGAGGACGACGCCGAGCGCAGTCGGCTGGTACTCGCTGCGGCGGGCAGCCACCTGCTCGCCGGCGACTTCGCGCGGGCCCGGGCAGTCGCCGAGCGAGTGGCGACCGACGCGGGATCCTCCGCTGAGCGGCTGGCCGGCGCGGTGGCGTACGAGGACGCGTCCTGGCGTCCGGGCCTCCCCGGGCACCGAGCGGTGGAGCTGCTCGTCGACGCCCTGGCGGGGATCGAGCCCGACCCGACCGACCCGCGCTACGTCCGGGGCCTGGCCAGCCTCGGCCGGGCGATGGCCTTCACCGGTGCCACCGCCGAGGCCGGCGCCCTCGGTCGTCGAGCGGTGAGGCTGGCGCGGGAGCAGGGGGACGACGACCTACTCGCCCACGCGCTCCAGGCCAGTCTGTGGAACGGCCTGCGCCCCAAGGACGCGCCGGACAAGCTGGCCCGCGCGGGAGAGCTGTCCCGGCTGGCCGACCGGACGGGCGCGCTGGGGCACCTGGGACCGGCGGCCTACTACCGCGGCGTCATCTCCTACCTGCAGGGCGAGCCCGTTGCCCTCGCACAGGCCCACGACGACCTCGTCCGGATGGCGCGGGCAACGGGCCAGACGTTCTTCGACTACATGGCCGGCTGCATCAGTTGCGCCCGGCAGTTCATGGCCGGGGACTTCGCCGCGGCGCACCGCACCTGCGGGGATCTGCTCGAGCTGGGCACGTCGTTCGGCAGCGACGACACCGAGGGCCCGTGCGCCGTGCAGAGCTACATGATCCGGCGGGAGAGCGGGGCGGTCGGCCAGGTCCGCCACCTCATCAGCGGTGAAGAACGGCCCGAGGAGCACTGGGCACCGGGTCTGCTCGCCCTCTACACCGAGCTCGGGCTGGCCGTGCCGGCGGCGCGGCTGCTCGCGTGGTTGTCCGAGGGCCGGCTGGCGGGCTACGAGGACTCGGCGCAATGGCCGTGCGTCCTGGTGTACGCGGTCGAGGCGGCCCTCTTCCTCGAGGACCGGGCTGCGGGACGGGCACTGCGCCCGCTGGTGGCCGAGTACGCCGGGACCAACCTCGTGGCCGGTCAGTTCGTCGCCGTGTTCGGCAGCGCCGACCGGTACCTCGGCGCCCTCGACTCACTGCTGGGCGAGCCGGCGGACGAGGAGCTGGCCTCGGCCGTTGAGATGGACACCCGCATGGGGTCCGCTGTGCACCTGGCCCACAGCCTCGCGGCGCAGGTGGTGCACGGTCGCCGGACGGGTGCCGACTCCAGGGTCATCGACGAGCTGGCCGGACGGGTCCGCGGGCTGGCGGAGCCCCTGGGACTCCAGCGCGTCCTGCGGATCCTCAGGGGGACGCGCGCGTCCGTGCCGGCACCCCGGCGGCCTGCGGGCCTGACGTTCCGCGAGACGGAGGTGCTCCGGCTGCTCGGGGAGGGTCTGCTCAACCGGGAGATCGCCGAGCGTCTGTTCATCAGCGAGAACACGGCCGCCAACCACGTACGCAGCATCCTGGTCAAGACCGGGTCGGGGAACCGTACCCAGGCGGCGGTGTTCGCCGCGGCTCACGGGCTGCTGGACCAGCAGCCACCCCTCAGAGCGGGGCCAGGGAACCGTCCGGCCGGATCGACGCGGTCATCTCGACGATGACGTCGGCGGGCAGCCCGGCGCGGGCGGCGGCACGGCGGATGGCCTCTGCGGAGGGCGCCTCGTACAGGCAGTAGGTCTTGCGCTTGTCGGCGGAGAGGAACGAGTAGAGCCACTGCACGCCTTCGTCGGCGTTGATCCGGTTGACCCCGTCCACGTGCTCGGCGCTGAGTTCCAGGTCGTCGGCGAATCGACGTTCGATCATGAAGACAGGCATCGGCCGGCCCTTCGACGGGCGTCCGACGGTACTCGGGCACGCCCACGATGGACCGACCGCACGCACGCATCCGGCGGGAGTCCGCCGCACACGGGCACCCCCGCAGTCCGCGACGAGCCACCGCGCACGACTCTCGGATCGGGAAGTTCCGTGTGCGTGCGGAGCCGGTCGCCTCTCGGACGCAGCAGACCCGAGGGAGCACCGGCCCGATGCTCGGCGCGGTCATCAGCGTCGGCAGGAACCGGTGCTCGGCTCCCTCGCGGCGCAGCGCGGCCTCGCAGTCGTCGATCTCGCCGTCCAGGACGTCGATCAGCGGCAGCGCGGCGGTCACGTCGCCGGCCCACGGCTCGGGCGGCCCCAGCCCCTCGAGCAGCCGCCGGCCGGCCACGCCGAACAGATCCGATACCGGACACGGGTGGCCAAAGGCCAGCAGGGTGGCGGGCCACCCGACGGCGTGGGCCTGTGCGACGACGGGTTCGGCTGGCGCGCCGCGGTCACCTGGCGGCAGCTGCACGACTACGGCTGGGGCCGTCACCTCACGAGTGTGCCGCCGGAGCGCGTCCGCCTTCGGGCGCGGTGAGGCGCTGCACTCCCGATGAATGCCCCGGGATGTCGACCGCCGCGGCGTCGGGAGTCCTCGTCGTCCACCCGCTCGATGACCACCGCCGCGGAGGGATGCCCTCGGCCGAGGTGGGCGGTCCGCTCGTTGTTGATCGCTGATTGGTCGCGGGCCCGGCCCCGCGACCGCGTCAGGCCGCTGACCTGCGGGGATGCTCCCCCGATTGGACTCGAACCAATAACCCTGCGAGTTGATCTTGACATCGTCGGCAGCGGTTGGTTGGCGACGAACCTGCAGTTCAGCGGCCGTCCATGGCATCGGCCGACGTTGGTCATCGTCGGGCATCGAGGGTGGTTTGTTGGTCGTAAGTTGGTCGCGTCATCGCGGGCTCCTTGAAGCACTGAACCGCTGACGATTCGCCCGTGTGGACTTGACGCACCGTTGAGGGAATCGAGCCGCCGGAGCAGGATTCGGACACCCCCTCCAGGAGGCAGCCATGAGTCGCAGACACCAGCTGCTTCGCTCCGCGATAGCAGCGGCCGCGACCGTCGCGGCCGGCCTGTTGACCCGGGCAATGACCAAGGCCGCGAGCGCTCCCTAGGACGAAACTGTCGGCCCTCCCGGGTCCTCGAGTAGTGACCCTGGCTGACCGACGGGCATGGTCCACGCCATAGGGCACCACCTCACGGGTGGAGGACGACTGGCGCTCCCTGCTGGGCGGGCTGCCGCTCGAGCAACGCCCCAAGGCCTCCGCGGTGTACGAGCCACTCCACACCTCCCGACTTACACCTTCAGCAGCGTCGAGTCGAGCCCCGGGCATGAGACGCTCATGCTGTCCTCGTGGCGAAAGCCATGACGACGACGATCGACTTCGCCGCCCTCGCTGCCGGTGCCACCGTGGCCACGACCGCCGAGTTCCCCACCGCGACGACGCCGCGCACCCAGGCCGCGGACCCCGCGCTGGTCAAGCTGGTCGAGCAGGCTCGGAAGGAGGCAAGCGCCGCGAGCTGCCTGGTCGGATCTCGACGCAGCCGTTCGAGGGCCGCAAGGGCGCCAGCGAGTACACGACGATCGCAGGCGCACTGCACAAGGCCGCTCGCCAGGTCGGCTGCAAGGTCCAGGTCCGGCGGTTCGACGCCGACGCGACCAGCGCGCGGGTCACCTTCCGCGTCGCGCCGTGAGGCTGGTCGCCTATCTGCGTGTGTCCACGAACGTCCAGGCCGAGCGAGGATTCGGCCTGGACATTCAGGACGCGCAGGTTCGCCAGTGGGCGCAGGCCAACCACCACGAGATCGCGGCCGTGTGCAGGGACAAGGGCGTCTCGGGCACCACGGACGCGGTCGATCGGCCCGGCCTGGCGTGCGCCCTGGCGGGGATCCCTGGCGATGCTGACGCGGTCGTCGTCGCCAGGCTAGATCGGCTGGCGCGCAGCCTGACCATCCAGGACGCGATCTTGGCGGCGGTCTGGCGCGACGGCGGCCAGGTCGTCGCGGCGGACCAGGGCGAGGTCATGCGTGATGATCCAGATGACCCCATGCGGACGGCCATGCGTCAGATGGCCGGCGTCTTCGCGGAGCTGGATCGCAACATGATCACCAAGCGGCTGCGTGACGGTCGACGCGCCAAGGCTGCACAGGGCGGCAAGGCCGTCGGGCGCTATCCGTTCGGCTGGTCCAAGGACGGCGAGGTCGTGCGCGAGCAGCGCGTGCTCGTGGCCATGCGCGACCTCCGCCGAGACGGGCTGCGCTGGCAGGACGTCGCCGAACGGCTCAACGCCGGCGGCGCCGCCTACCGGCCCCGCAACGCCGACGCGTGGACGGCCGCCGGGCTGGCGAAGGTCGGTCGTCGGGCTGGCATCGGTTGAGCCCACCCGTCAGGACGGCGAGCGCCCGTCCAGGCCAGCGACGACGCCGACTGCGAACGAACACACAGTCGGCGTTGCCGTCCCGCTCCCAGGCCATTGCAGCCGGTGATGCGAGAGCCGCCGAACTTGGGTAAAGCGTGCATCACCCACCGATGCCGACGCACGGACTGGCGACGACCAGCGCGCCCCGTTCCGGATGGGAGAGACACGTATGCCGACGGTCAGGGGCGTGCGCACCCCCTACTGCCTAACGTCGGGGCCAGGGCTGGTGGGTTGGGCTTTGAGTCCCTCAGGTCCTGCCCCATTCATAATGGAGCCTGACCCGGTTCTCCGGACACGTCAGGTTGGGTGATCATGCCGCGGTGAGTGCGGCGGTGTGAAGCTCCTCAAACTGCACGGGACTGAGTTAGCCGAGTGCGGAATGGCGTCGGCGGGGGTTGTAGAAGGCCTCGATCCACTCAAAGATCGCCGACCCGAGATCGGCCCGGGTGTCCCAGCGCTGCCGGTCGAGCAGCTCGCGCTGCATGGTCGACCAGAACGACTCCATCAAGCCGTTGTCGATGCTGGAGGCGACCCGCCCCATCGACCCGAGCAGCCCGGCGGCACGCAGCCGGTGGCCGAAGATCCAGGACGTGTACTGACTGCCGCGGTCGCTGTGAACCACGGCGCCGGCTGGTGGCCGGCGGCGCCAGCGGGCCATCTCCAGGGCGTCGACGACCAGCTCTGAGCGCATGTGGTCGGCGATCGACCAGCCCACGACGACCCGGCTGAACACGTCGAGCACCGCGGCGCAGTAGACCTTGCCTTCGCCGGTGGGGTGCTCGGTGATGTCGGTGACCCACAGCCGATCCGGGCCCTCGGCGACGAACCGCCGCTGCACCAGATCGGCGTGCACGGCCGGCGCCGGGCCAGCGCGGCGGTGTCTGCGTCGAGCACAGACGCCGGCCAGGCCAGCGGTGCGCATCAGCCGGGCCACCCGTTTGCGCCCGCACGCCAGCCCGAGCCCCAGCCGCAGCTCGGCGTGCACTCTCGGGGCCCCGTAGGTGCCGCGGGAGGCCTGATGCACCTCGGTGATCGTGACGGTCAGTTGTTCGTCGACGACCTGGCGAGCGCCGGGAGCCCGGCCGCGCCACTCATAGAAGCCCGATCGCGACACCCGCAGCACCCGGCAGGCCACCGCGACGTCGATACCGTCAGCGGCGAGCTCGTGGACCAGCCGGTAGATCATTTTGGGCCGGGAAAGGCCTCCCGGGCGAAGTAGGCACTGGCTCGCTTAAGGATCTCGATCTCCATCGCCTGCACCCGGTTCTCCCGGCGCAGCCGCACCAGTTCGGCCCGCTCATCGGTGGACAGCCCCTCGGCGCGGCCTGAGTCGATGTCGTCCTGCTTGAGCCACCGCCGCAAGCACGACTCCGCGATCCCCAGGTCGTGGGCGATCTCGGCGATCGACTTCTCCCGCCGGCGGGCCAACTCCACCGCCCGGCGGCGAAACTCCGGCGGCTTGGCTGCAGGCATCCAGGACTCCTCTCCAAGGCGATCCTCGCCCCAGATCAGGTGTCCGGAAAACCGGGTCAGGCTCCTAATCGAGTTTTCGCAGGCGCTCCCACAACCTTCGTGCTCGCTCCGGGTCGTAATTCTTCGTCGTCAGTCCTTCCAGTTGTGGCGGGTGTCCGTGTTGCGCTCCTGGTGGTCGCCCCGGTCGCCGTCACCGAACCAGTCGCACAGGTCGACCAGGCGGGGTGCCCTCACGTCGGCGGTCTCGGACACGGCCAGGCCGGTCTCGGTGTCGATGACCAGGTCGAAGTAGACGACACCGTGCTCGAAGTACGCCAGGTCGGGAATGCCGGCCGCTTCGAACGCGGCGGCGTCCACCGGCCCGAGCGCGGGGTACGGGTACAGGATCGACGGCCCGTGGTACCACGCGTCGTACTCGGACGCGTCGGCGGAGATGATCTCGTGGTACGGCCCGGAGACGTCGAGCTCATCGATGGTCTCGCCGGTGTCGGCGCGCGTCAGGTCGATGGTGTAGTCGCCGCGCATCTTGAACAGCGTCGAGCCGTCGCCTCGCGTGGTCTGGCGCCCCACGCGTTCGCGTACGTCGCCGCTCGTGATCGTGACGGTCGTGCCGCACGCCTCGACCTCGACGGCGGCATCGTAGAAGTCGGGGCGCAGTTCTTCGATCGGTACCCATGGGCCACTGCTCTCGGGCGTGTCGTCGTGCGCCAGAGCCGGTGATGCCGTGAGGCTCAGACCGGCGCCTGCGACGATGACCAGGCTGCCGCGTACGAAACGGTTCATGGGGGGCTCCTCGCTGAGAGGTGTCAACCTGCAGTTGTTGGTGGTTTGACCTGCGCAGGGCCCTGATGAGCCTCCCCCTGACCCCGGGCAGGACTGTGAATTGCGCCACAGCGCATGTCCAGGGTCTTGCAGCGGATATTCAGGTCACCGTCGTCGTCGACCCGCCAGTCGTCACGACCCGCAGGCGGCCATTCACGGGGTCAGTGCGGCTGGTCCGCGCCATGAAGCGGCCGGAATGATCCAACTTCGCCTCTTGGCTTGAGGCCATCGCGGCGCTCTGGGATCACGAAGACCCACCCGCTGGTGGCGTTCTCGACTCAATCAGTAGCACGTCGGGGGAGCCAGCGGCACCAGCGGGTAGGACTTGAGGTGCTCAGACGTAGAACAGGTTGTTGTCCGGGTTCCCGTCCGCCAGGTTGCGCTTCGTGCACTCCTCCCACGGCACGTCGTAGGACACGTGGATCTCCGAGTAACCACCATTCGAGTAGGAACACGACTCGTCCGGCCCCCATGCGGGCACGTAGGCCACCGACGACGAGCTCGATGAGCTGACGGTCGTCGGCTGGTTGCCCTTCTGGGTGTAGGTCGTACGCGTCGTGGTCGTTCGGTCGATGTAATAAACGGCTCTGTAGGACTCGCCGTACCCGTCACCGTCCGTATCCACGACCGGTGACCAGTCGAGGAATGGAAGTCCCCCCATCCTTCTCACGCACGGTCGTGCTGCTCTGCACCGTGCAGGTGCGCGTGCCCCTGCTCTCGGTGTACGTGCCACCCTGCGCGGCGCACCACTCGGGCGAGAGGCGGTCGGGCTTTGGCGGCGGAGCCGCCTGTGCCGGGGTTGCGCCGGACAGGACGATGCCGACGCCCACCGCTGCGGCGGCACCGATGGTGCATGCAAGGCTGGTCTTCATCGGTTCCCACCACCCGCGATGTTGTCGATCGCGTTGAAGCTCCCGCGGTTCTGAAACAGCAGACAGAGCGTCCGGTCGCCGTTCTTGTCGAGCCTGTCGAGCGTCTCCTCCCGGACCTGGATCAGGAACTCCTCGGACGTGCCCGGCTCGAAGAGCGAACGGATGATTTCGAGCTGCTCGTTCTCGTCGGCGGCGGAGAACGGAGCGGGGCACGCTCCGACGGGTGGCGCCGCGGACGCGATCGGCGCAGCGACTAGCACGAGACCGGCGCTCACCGCGGCAGCTGCGGCGAGTTGAGTAAGGCGGTTCATGGCGATCAGTCCTTCCAGTCATGGTGGTAGCGACGCGACAGGTGGCCCGAGACCGTAGCGAAAAAGTCGGAGCTTGTGGCGCAATGGCGTCGGGCGAGTTCGGCTAGAGCGTTTCGCTCGAAGGTTTGGATCAAGATTCATTACTCGACGTGTATAGGAGATGTCATGGCGCGACGCATTCCGCGTATAGTTTGCGCAGAGCGACGGCCCGGCGCCTATCTGCGAGGGCAGCAGCGGTGACTCCGACGGCGCGACCTGGCGCCGTGGCGGCCCTCCCGATGTGCGAGTCGATCACCACCGTGATGACGCACCGGAGCGCCACCCATGGACCGGATCAGGACACTGCTCGGCCGCGTCACCGAGCTCAGCGATGACGAGCTTTAAGAAGACGTTGCATTAGTTCGTCGGGAGTCGTCGGGCACAGATCAGGGTGACGGCCAGGCGGGCCAGCGCGGTGATCGTCACGGCGGTGCGGTCGTAGCGCAGCGCCAGGCGTTTGTAGGACAGCAG